>CAMMMH010000004.1 GCA_946497955.1 uncultured Mycoplasmatota bacterium
GGGAATGGATAACCGCTGAAAGCATCTAAGCGGGAAGCCAACTTTAAGATGAGTTTTCCCATATTTTATATAGTAAGATCCCAGAAAGACTATCTGGTTGATAGGCTGGAGGTGGAAGCATGGTGACATGTTGAGCTGACCAGTACTAATAGATCGAGGATTTAACCCTATTTAATAAATTTGATGAACACAATATCTATGTTTTCAGAGAATTATTTCTCTATATTTTAGTAAGTAACGATAGCAAGTGGGGTACACCTGTTCCCATCCCGAACACAGAAGTTAAGCCACTTAACGCCGACGATAGTGTATGCGAAAATAGGAAGTTGCTTACTATTTTTTTGTTTATAAAAGACTTTTTCTTAAATGATAGGTCTTTTTTTGTTATACTAATAGTGGGGTGTTATTTTATGAACATATATAAACAATTAAATGAAGTTATAGAATACTTAGAAAATAATTTAAAAGCTAAAATAGATTATAACTATACAGCAAAAATATTAGGTACTAATCTTTATATCGCTGAGCAATTATTTAAATTATTAACAGGAATTACGATGAAAGAATATGTAAGGTATAGAAGACTAAGTTTAGCAGCGAAAGATTTACATAATAATATGAAAGTTATAGATGTAACATATAAATATAATTATACAAATCCCTCATCATTTACAAGAAGTTTTATATCTTTTCATAATGTAACACCAAAGGAAGTTAAGGAAGGTAAAGCCTCTAAAATTTATCCAGTATTACATTTTAAATCTGACTATATCAAAAGAGATGATATAAAATACAAGATCGTAGATAATAAAAAATTTACTTTATATACCATAAAAGAGTTGTTTCCTATTAATAACAATTCAAATCTCATTGAAAAATTTTGGAATAAGACAAAAGCTGAAAATAAAGAATTTATAAATATTAAAAAACGCTATGGATTATCAGAACTTCTAAAAAATAATAACAAAGAATTTTACTACCACATTGGTTTGGAAGAAAGATGGGGTAAAGCTTCAAAGTTTACTTTATCATCATCAAGTTGGTTTGTAGTTATAGTCTCATCATTTAAAGCTCTTGACATTAATAATTATATAAATGATACAGAAAAAATATATTTACCTAGTTTAAAGTGCAAATTAGGAGAAAAGAATTATCTTGAAATATATTATGACAATTATGTAGAGATCTGGTTCCCTTTAATTTGACATTTTTCATTGTATAAAAGCAAGGATTTTAATATATTTGCTTGCTATAATACTAATGGAGGTTTTTATTATGAATAAGGAAATGTTAGATTTTTATTTGAAAACAAGTATGTATACTAATTATGAACCATATAAAGAATACTATAAGAGTTTGCCTAATGATATGGAAGAATTGACTGACTTAATACTATCTCAAACAATTCATAGAACAGAACTAAGAAGAAGTAGAAAAGAACAATTAGAACAAGGTAAAAGTCATGACCATGTCTCTGAAGAATATCCTTGGTGGAAATATATTAGTCATGATGATATCTTACTAACCGCTCCTGCCATAACAGCAGAACTTTTTAGGCAAGATGAAAGAGGTTTTACTAAGAATAGAGAAATAAGACATAAAGTAGTTATTACTTGTCGCTATGTAGCAGTTTTACTTGCCTCTATTCTCAAAGCGAAAGGAATACCTTGTAGAGTTCGTAGTGGTTTTGCCTCATACTTTACTGAAGATGGTAAGTATATAGATCATTGGATTATAGAATACTATAATAAAGACGAAAATAGATGGATAACTTGTGATCCAGACAAAAATAGTGGTAAAGATCACACAGATATGCCCCATAAAAACTTTGCTTGGATAGCGGAAATTTGGCTTAATGTAAGAAGTGGTAAAGATGATATAAATAAATATATCCATGGCTCATCCTTTCAAGGCTTAAATATGCTAGCCTACAGCCTTTTCTTTGACTTTCATGCTCTTATGGGCGATGAAATATCTTACCTATTTATGCCTAGTTATATAGATGACGATAATGAGTTCTTTAATCTTACGAAAGAAGATTTAAAGGACTTAGATGACCTTGCTACTCTTATGCTAGAGCCTAATAAAAACTTTGATGAGCTAAGATACTTATTCTACAATGATAAGAAGTTTAGAATTCTAAATACCCCATTAATCTCTGATAATGAACACTTAGAAATAGAAATAAACAACTAACAGAAAAATAATCTCTAAACATCTTGAAAAAGTATTCTCTCCTTTGCTATAATGAACTAGATAGAAAAGAGGAGATAATTATGAACAACTATAAAATAACTAGTTACAGTGAAAGCGATACAGTTGAATTAGCACAAAATATTGAATCAGAGAAATTTCCTAATATGGTTATCTGTCTAATAGGTGATTTAGGTTCAGGTAAGACAATGTTTACTAAAGGTTTTGCTTCTTCTCTTGAAGTTAAAGAAGAAATAACATCACCTACTTTTAATATTATTAAAGAATATACAAGTGGAGAATTACCACTATATCATATGGATGTTTATCGCCTAGATGGTAAAGTTGATGATATTGGTCTAGAAGATTATTATACTAAAGGTGGTATATGTATTATTGAATGGGCTGATATGATAAGAGATTACCTACCAGAAGAACGCCTTGAGATTAAATTTAAATTATCTAGTGAAGATGAAGATACAAGAATAATCTCTATTACACCATATGGTTCTAAATATGAAGAACTATGTGAGGATGTTCTATGAGAGTTCTATATATAGATACATCTAGTGATTATTTATATAGTGGTATTGTTATTGATGATAAACTAGTATCTTCTGTAAAGAAAAAATATGAAAAAGATTTATCTAAAGAAGCATTACCTAAAATAATAGAATTGTTTGATGAAGCAGAGATTACCCCTAAAGACCTAGATAAGATAATAGTTGTTAATGGACCAGGTTCTTTTACAGGTATTAGAATAGGAATAACTATTGCCAAGACTATTGCCTGGGCTTTAAATATAAATATTACCCCTATATCAGGTCTAACCGCTATGGCTATATCTTGTCATAATGATACTTATAAAATGCCTTTAATAGATGCTAGACGCGGGTTCGTTTATGGAGCGATTTATGACAAAGATAACAATAAAGTTGTAGAGGATTCTCATATATATTTACAGGACCTATTAGATAAAAGTAAAGATTTAAGTGATGTAATTGTTATTACTAATAATGATATAAATATAAATCTAGAAAAAGTTAAGTATGACCCAGATATTCTAAAAATAGTTAAACATTATGAAAATAGTGAAGGAATTAATCCTCATTTAGTAAATCCTATTTACTTAAAAAAGACAGAAGCAGAGGAAAAAGCTGGGTTATGATTAAAGAATACGATAGTTATCCACTGTTTTCTGTGGATAACTTCACTTATAAGTTAACTAGAAATGAGTTTTCCACAAATCCTTACTTAAAAATCCTTACTTATGTGGAAAAAGATAAGATAATAGGTTTTCTTCTATATAGTCTTATCTATGATAGAATTGAAATAGAACAGTTTGAAGTTACTACTAAAGAAAGAAGAAAAGGTATTGGTAATAAACTATTAAACTATCTAGTCGAAAAGTATCAAGATAATAATATTAAGAATATAACTTTAGAAGTTAAAGAAGATAACATTGTAGCCATTAATCTCTATAAAAAATATGGCTTTAAAAAAGTATCTACAAGAGAAAAATATTATGATGGTATAAATGGAATACTTATGGAAAAGACTCTTTAAAAATAGAGTCTTTTGTGTTAAAATAAGAGCAAGTTTGGAAGTGATAATGTGAAAGATGTATATATACTTGGAATAGAAAGTAGTTGTGATGAGACTAGTTGTTCTATTGTTAAAAATGGCAGAGAGGAGATTGCTACCAGTACCTCTAGTCAAATAGATATTCATGAAAACTTTGGAGGAGTAGTACCAGAAATAGCAAGTCGTGAACATGTTAAAAATATTACTTTGGTAATTGAAGATTGTTTAAAGAAAGCGAATATGAAAATAGAGGATGTAACCGCTATCGCTATAACTTATGGACCAGGTTTAATTGGTAGCCTTTTAGTAGGAATGCAAGCGGCTAAAACTCTAAGTTATATCTATAATAAACCTCTAGTACCAGTACATCATATTGCCGGACATATCTATGCTAATAGTTTAGTTGAAGACTTAAAGTTCCCATTAATTGCCCTAGTTGTAAGTGGAGGCCACACAGAACTTATTAAGATGAAAGACCACTTTAGCTTTGAAAAACTAGGAGGAACTCTAGATGATGCGATAGGAGAGTGTTATGATAAAGTAGCAAGAGTAATGGGCTTACCTTATCCAGGAGGTCCTAAACTAGATAAACTATCAAAAGAAGGTAAGCCTACATATAAACTACCTATTCCTTTAAATGATGACTCTTATAACTTCTCATTTAGTGGTCTAAAGAGTGCCGTTATAAACTTAAATCATAATGAAGAGCAAAAAGGTAAAGAAATAAATAAAGCCGACCTTGCTGCATCTTTTCAAAAAGTTGCTGTTACAAGTATTGTTTCTAAGACAAAGAAAGCCCTAAAAGACTATAATATCAATAATCTAATTGTAGCAGGAGGAGTCGCTGCCAACTCTATACTAAGAGAGGCTTTAAGTGATATGTGTAAAGAAAATAATATTCACCTTTCTATCCCACCTCTTAAATATTGTACAGACAATGCTGCAATGATTGCTGCCGCCGGTTACTATGCTTATAAACTAGGTAGAAGAGCTGCGTTTAACTTAAACAGCTTATCAACAACCCCTTTACAATAATATATGTGTCAATTTAAGTCCAACTTTTCAAAAAATTAAAATAAAATTCCTTTTTAGAGTTACAATAATAATGTAAAGTAGAAAGGAATGATTACATGGATTTAAAAAAATTATTTGGTTATGAGGGAAAGACTGTTGTTATTACTGGTTCTGCTTCTGGAATGAGTAAAGCAGCAACTGAACTTCTACTAGAACTAGGAGCAGAAGTTTATGCAATTGACATTAATCCTATTGATTTACCTGTAAAGAAGGCCTATCAAGCTGACTTAAGTAATAAAGAAGAGATTGATAAAGTAATAGATGATTTGCCTGATAAAATTGATGCTTTATTCTTATGTCATGGTATTGCCGGTTTTAAAGGAAAAGAACTATTAGTTCAAAAAGTAAACTTCTATAGTCAAAAGTATATGACTGAAAGGCTACTTGATAGAATAACAGATCATGGTTCAGTAACTTATATCGCTTCAGTTGGAGGCTTTGGTTGGCAACAAGTATATCCTAAAGCCGTTGAATTAATCAATTTAAAGACTTGGGATGAAGCGATGAAGTGGTATGAAGAACATCCAAAAGAAATAGAAAGTTCTTATGTTTTTGCAAAACAATGCTTACTTTCATACGTAACTTATAAATGTATGAGTAAAGAGTTCATTGATAGAAGAATAAGAATTAATGCTATTAATCCAGGAGATACAACTACAGGCTTAACTGATGACTTTAACAAATCCACAAGTCCAACAGGTAATGCCGAAGAAGGAGCTGCTATGATTGAAAACATCTTCCTAAAGAGCTGGAATGGATATGCTGCAGAGCCTAAAGATATGGGATACCCAATGGTAGTTATAGGAAGTGATATCTGTTCTTATATGTCAGGACAACTTATCTATATAGATTATGGACTAACTTCAAGTTGGACTAGTATGGCTCTATTAAATTCTAATAATAAAACTATTGAAGAAATATCACATGAATCTAATAATTAAGGTCTATCATTAGATCTTTTTTATTTTTGTTAACATTTTCTAAAGAAAACTCTTAAAAATGTCGAAATATATGCTATAATTGATAATAAGGGAGGTAAACAAAGTGACAAACAGAATTATATTAAATGGAACTTCTTACTTTGGTTATAATGCCAGAAGAAGCCTACTAGATGAAATTAAAGGAAGAGGATATAAGAAAGCTTTAGTTGTAACAGATAAATCTTTATTAGATGCTAATGTTACAAGTAAAGTTACAGAACTTTTAGATGAGATATCACTAGAATATGAAGTGTATTGTGATATTAAACCTAATCCAAACGTTCATAATGTTAATGAGGGATTAGATATCCTAAGAGATAGTGGAGCAGACTTTCTAATCGCTGTTGGTGGAGGTTCTGTAATTGATACTGCTAAATGTATGAGTATCATTATGACTAATCCTGAGTTTAGTGATGTAGTAAGCCTTGATGGAACAGCATCTACTAAAAATCCAGGTATGCCAGTAATCGCTTTACCTACAACTGCAGGTACTGCCGCTGAAGTAACTATTAACTACGTTATTACTGATGATAATAGAAAGAAAAAGATGGTATGTGTAGACCCACATGACATTCCAGTAGTTGCAATTATTGACCCAGAACTTATGGCTACTATGCCTAAGAGTTTAGCTGCTGCCACAGGAATGGATGCCTTAACTCATGCAATGGAAGGGTATATTACTAAAGCACACTGGCTAATGACAGATATGTTCCATAAACAAGCGATGAACCTAATCTATCATAACTTAGAGAAAGCCGTTAATGAAAAAGATAAAGATGCTATCGAAGCAGTTGGTTATGGACAATATATTGCCGGTATGGGCTTTTCAAATGTTGGACTTGGTATTGTTCACTCTATGGCTCATTCTCTAGGAGCATACTTTGATACACCACATGGTCTTGCTAACGCTCTACTACTACCACATGTTTTAAGATGGAATGGTAAAGTTTGTCCTGACCGTTTTAGAGATATGGGACGTGAGTTTGGTCTTGATATGGATAATCTAAATGATGAGGAAGCTGTTGAAAAAGTATGTGATGCTGTCGATAAGCTAGCAAGAAGTGTAGGAATACCTAAAACTTTAAAAGAAATAGGAATTCCATATGATGCTCTTGAAACATTAGCAGCACAAGCAATTAACGATGTTTGTACACCTGGTAATCCAAGAGAAGTGACAAAAGAAGATATCTTAGCTTTATATAAAGAAGCTTATGAATAAAAGAAGTAAATAAAAAGGGAGGAAAATTATGTTAAAAACAAAAGTAGGGTACTCAACCCTAAAAGATTCATATGCCAAAGGAAAAGAAGCTGCTAAACATGCAACTGTAGGTATGCGTCCAAAACTTGGTATGATGTACTGTTCATGTAATGATGATGTTGAAGAAGTAGTAAATGGTGCAATGTCATCAATGAAAGGAGCTCCAGTCATTGGTTGTACTAGTAGTGGTATGATTATGACTAATGATGGAATTATCGAAAGTGAAGATGGTTTTGCTGGACTTATGGCTTTTGACGATAGAAACATGACTATTGGAGTTGCTGCTCATAAAGCAGGTAAAAACGCAAGAGAAATAGGTCGTAAAGTAGCTCGTGCTGCCGTTGAAAATGCTGGAGAAAACTATTCGCCTAACTATTTCTATATGGTAGCAAGTCCAAAAGAAGAAGAAGATTATCTTATGGGTATCCAAGATGTCATTGGTCGTGTTCCTATGTTTGGAGGAAGTGCAGCTGATGATACAGTAGAAGGAAACTGGAAAGTATTTTGTAATGATCAAGTATTTTCAGATGGTGTTGCTGTTGCTTTCTTCTATACTGATAATGATATTGTAACAAGTTATACAGGAGCATATCGTGAAAGTGATAACTATGGTCTTATTACTGAAGTTAGAAATGACCGTACTTTAGTTAAGATTGATGGAGTATCAGCTTTAAAGAAATATGCCGACTGGATTGGTAAGAAACCAAGTGAATTAAAAGGACAAAACCTATTAGTAGCATCAATCACTAAACCTTTAGGAGTAAAAGACCCACTAGGTAACTTAACCGTAGTTCGTCATCCAATGTTTGGAGATGATATGGGAACAAGAACTACAACAGATGATGTTATTAATTTAGGTAATAAAGTAGTAGAAAAAACTGCTATCGTTCAGTTGGAAGCAACTGTAGATGAATTGATTAAATCTACTAAAACAACTCTAAAAGATGTTAAGAGTCAATTAACTACAGAACCAGCAGGATACTTCTTAGTTCACTGTGGTGGACGTAAACTTGGAATCGGAGATAGAATTGACGAAGTTTATAAAAACTTAGTTGAAGAAGCTCATGGAGTTCCATTTATAGTTGTCTTTACTTTTGGTGAATATGGTTATGATGAACATTCTGCTAACATTTGTGGAGGCTTAATGCTATCATTTACCGCTTTCGGAGAAGAATAGGAGGGTTAAATGAAGAATTTAATAGGAGGAAGATTAGTTGATGCTAGTGATGGAAAAGTAATTGAGGTAACTAATCCTGCTACAGGAGAGTTAATAGATACTGTTCCTAATGCTACAGAACAAGATGTTGACATGTGTGTAAAAGAAGCTGTGTCTGCCCAAAAGGAATGGGCTAAAATGCCTATGCATGAACGTGGTGACATCCTTTATAAATTTGTTGATTTAGTAGAAGCTAAAGCAGAAGAACTTGCCCAGCTTCTATCTAAAGAAACAGGTAAACCAATAAAAGAAGCAAGAGGAGAAATAGGAAATACAAGAAGCTTTGTCTATGGTTATGTAGAAAAAGCAAAACACGAGTATGGAAATGTTATTCCTGCAGGAACTGAAAAGGGTCAAGAGAAAACAATTCAAATGACCTTCCAAGAACCTCTAGGAGTAGTAGGATGTATTATTCCTTTCAACTTTCCATGTGACTTGTTTGGTCAAAAAGTCCCAAGTGCTCTAATCATGGGAAATAGTGTTATTGTTAAACCATCTACATATAATCCATTAACATTACATACATACTGTAATTTACTAATGGAAGCAGGAGTTCCTGCAGGAGTTATCAACTGTATCTCAGGTGATGGCCCAACTACAGGAGAATATCTTGCCAAGCATCCAATGGTAAACTTAATGACCGTAACAGGAAGTACTGCTGTTGGTAGTGAAGTAATGGGTAATTGTGCTAAAAATATTACTCATGTTATGCTAGAATTAGGTGGAAATGATGCCTTCATCGTTATGAATGATGCTGACATGGACTTAGTTATTGATGAAATGGTTTGGGGAAGACTTTATAACACTGGACAAGTATGTTGTGCTAGTAAAAGATTCTTAGTTCAAAAAGATGTTAAAGATGAATTTATAAGACGTGCTGTTGAAAAGATAAAAACTCTAAAAGTTGCCATGCCTCAGCAAGAAGATGCCGATATTGGTTGCCTAATCAATGAAAAAGCTGCCATTAGAGTTCAAGACCAAATTAAAAAGACCCTTGAACAAGGAGCTAAACTTATTTATGGAGGAAGAAGAAATGGTGCTTTCTTAGAGCCAACAGTTCTTGATGACGTTACCAGAGATATGGACGTTATGAAAGATATGGAAATCTTCGGACCAGTTATTCCTGTATGTAGTTTTGATACCGTTGAAGAAGCCATAGAGATAGCTAATCAAAGTAGTTATGGACTATGTGGAAATATCATGACTCGTGATATGAAAACAGCTTTCAAAGTTGCTAATGCTCTTGAAGTAGGAGGAGTTGTTATTAATGGAGCAAGTTTCTTCCGTGCTGCAGAAATGCCATTTGGTGGTTGGAAACATTCAGGTATTGGTAACGAAGGAATATCTACAACTCTAAAAGAAATGAGTAGAACAAAGACAATAGTCTTAAAGAATATATTAGATTAGATTTAAGTATTTTACTTAAGTCTTTTTCTTTTCTTGACCATTTTGTCGGCATTGCCAAAAAGGTTTACACAAACTTGACTATATAAAATATAAAACAACTTGTCGGTTCAGACGAGTTGTTAATTATTTTTGATTTTCAAATATTAAACCTTTATAGTATTTCCAAGCAAGTACTCTAAAAGCTAATTTATCAATTAATCCTTCATCAATAGTTTTATTATTTACTGCCTCTTTAATATCATTAAAACTTTCTTCATAATCAGTAGTAATAAGTAAATCATTACCTGCCATAATCGCTTTCACTGCTACATTATCAATAGAAGATACAGCTCCCATCGCCAAATCATCACTAATAACAATACCAGTAAAGCCAAGTTTATTTCTAAGAATATTATGAACATCACTAGATAAAGATGCTGGGTTACTAGAATCAATATTAGTTACAGTATTATGACTCACAAGCACCGCTTCCGCTCCTTCATTAATACCTGCTTCAAAAGGTGGTAAATCATTCTTAACAATATCATCATAAGAACGATTATCAATAGACTGTCCTGTATGGGTATCAGAATTATTTCCATAACCTGGGAAATGTTTTAAAGTGTAAGATACACTTAATCCTTTACTAGCACTAATAACTGTTTTAGCATAAGTACTAGTTAATTCTGTATTTTCTCCTAAAGTTCTTTTATACATATAGTCACCTGAATTAGTAGATACATCTACAACAGGTGCTAGATTTAAATTAAGCCCTAGTTCTGATAACAATAAACTTTTATTAATAGTATCTTGTCTTATCTTATCAAAACCACCACTTAAATACAAATCTCTTGGTGATTCAAACTTACTACTGGCAAGGTTTGGATTACTACTAACTCTTACAACAGTTCCACCTTCTTCATCAACTGCAGTTAAAATAGGAACCTTAGATACATTTTGTAAATTATTAATCATTTCCTTTACTTCTGGTTTAGTTTTATCTCTAAAATCTTTTTCAAAAAAGACATAGCCTCCAAATTGATATTTCTCTAACGTTTCAACAGGATCACTATCAGGATATCTTACAAGAAGTAACTGAGCTATTTTTTCATCAAGTGACATAGTCTTTAACTTCTTAGCAGCAAAGATATAAAAATCCTTAAAAATACCATTATCTTGCCATTCACTAGGAACGCCTTCTTCATCATTACTCACTTTAACAGTCTTATATCCTAGCACTTTACTATCTTGTAAAGCCTTATTTTTATTTAAAGACCCATTATACTCAAGTTCAATAACATCACCAACAGACATGTTATTATCTACTATTCCAAACGTATAAATAATATTATTACTATCTTGAATAGTGAAAGTACTATCATCAACACTCATCACAGTAGAAACCATTGTTTTAGTTTTTTCGTCTTTACTTTCCAAATTATGATTTATGACCATTGTTATACCACCTAAAACAATAAGAATACCAGTTATAGCAAGTACCAAAATTCTTTTCTTGTTCAAAATAATCACCTCATCATCAATATTATTATATAGAAATAACAATGTTATTATGTCAAAAATAAATATTGACTTAGACTAGACTCTAAGTGATAATATAACTACGAAGGGAAGTAATATAATGACTATAAAAGAAGTAGCAGAAAAATTTGATATGACTAATGATACACTAAGATATTATGAAAAAGTAGGGCTAGTAGGACCAGTTAAGAAAAACAGTAGTGGTATGAGAGACTATAGTGAAAGTGATTTAAAAAGAATAGAATTTATTAAATGTAT
Organism: uncultured Mycoplasmatota bacterium; assembly: GCA_946497955.1. Lineage (GTDB taxonomy): Bacteria > Bacillota_I > Bacilli_A > RF39 > UBA660 > Onthousia. The sequence continues at coordinate 11,489 of CAMMMH010000004.1, forward strand.
GCGTAGTGCTGGTATTTCTATAGAAGTATTAAAAAAGTATGTTGATTTATACGATGAAGGAGAAAATACTAAACTAGAACGCCAACATCTATTAGAGGAAGAACAAGATAAGCTTGAAGAAAAGATTAAAACTATGACAGAAGCTTTAGATAAACTTAAATATAAAATAGAACTTTATAAAACAAATAAATTAGATGAATACTTGTAATCAGAGTAAATTAATTATTCTGACTTTTATTTATACATGTTATAATTAAATAAAGCGAAGTGATATGTATGACTTTAAAACAACTTAACAATTTGCTATATGACTGCTATTCAAGTGAAACATGTTATCCAAAAATAAAAGAAGAATGGACTGAAGAAAATAAAACATTAGGTCATTGTGCTGTTACCTCTTTAATTGTAAATGATTACTTTGGTGGGAAGATTGCAAAATGTAATGTACAAGGGATTAGTCATTACTTTAACATTATAGATGATGAAATCATTGATTTGACAAAAGAACAATTTGAGGAAAATGAACCTGACTATGGTAATTATAATCTAGTATCAAGAAATGATATAGTAGATAATGAAAACACAAGAATAAGGTATGAAAAATTAAAAAATAAACTTTCTTTACTATTAATAGATTATGAAGTATATAAATGTAATTTATGTAACGATTTAGTAGAAAAGTTTCCTAATGATAGAACTGTTTATTTAGGAAAAAATAATGATATTGTACTTATAGGAGAAGCACCAGCCAATAATGGTTGGAGAAAAAGTCATAAATTATGGACTGACGTAAATGGAAAAATCTTGCCAAGTGGTGTTATTTTGCAAAAACTTTTTGATATTATAGATAGAGATATATTTGAAACAACCTTTTTAGAATCAGTAAAATGTTATCCTTTAGAACGAAAAAATTTAAAAACGTGTTCTAAGAACTGTAAAAACATTATGCTAAAACAACTTGAATTGTTGAATCCAAAGCTAATCATTACTTTAGGAGAATTTCCAACTAGAAACTTACTTAATTTTAAGTTTAATAAATTTCAAGATGTAGTAGGAAAAATATATGAAGTTGATGGATATAAAATTTTACCAATATATCATCCAAGCCCAATATCTCCTAAAAGCTACAAGGGTAATTTGCCAATATTTGAAAAATTAAAAAATGAGGTGATTTAATATGACAACTAATGGTTATGTTAAAATGTGGGATAATTGGTCTAAAAAACGTTATAGTATTCCAGTTTATGATTTATGGTTAGATGAATATAAAGATATTTTAGATAAAAATAAAGATAGCGAAATTTTAGATTTAGGCTGTGGTATAGGTGCTGACACTTTATATTTAATAGAAAGAGGATATAACGTTTTATCTTGTGACTTTTCTAAAGAAGCTTTAAAGAGCGTTGAAGATAATATTCCTAATAGTAAAACAATGTATTTAAATATGTTAGAGAAGTTTCCAATTGATAGTGATACATATTCTTTAATTATAGCAGATTTATCTTTACAGTATTTTAATAATCAAGATACTATACATATAATGAATGAAATAAAAAGAATATTAAAAACGGATGGAATACTGTTAGCACGAGTTGCTTCTGTTAATGATTTTAATTTCGGAGCGGGTGTTGGTGAAGAACGAGAGAAAAACTTTTATTTTGAAGGAGATTATACAAAAAGATTTTTTGATTTAGAAGATGTTAATAGGTACTTTGGAATCATTGGTTCAGTTGAGGCAGAAGAAACGTCTATGACTAGAGATGAAGATGAATATTCAAAACCTAAAATATTATATAAAGTTAAAGTCAAAAAGAAAGGAAATAATAAAAATGAATTTTAAAGTAAATGATTATGATAAATTTGCAGAGAAAAGACACTTTGAAGTGACGAATGGAATGAAAAAGTCATTACGATTTGTAGAAAAACCTATGATGTTATCTATGATTCCCAATATTGAAGGTAAAAGAGTCCTTTTATTAGGCTGTGGAACTGCTGAAGAAAGTGAGATGTTAAGTAAATATAATCCTAAAGAAATAACAGGTATTGATATTTCAGAGAAATCAATAGCTATTGCTAAAGAAAGCTATCCTAATTGTAACTTCTATGTAGGAGATATGATAAATCTTCCTTTTAAAGAAAATGAATTTGATTTTATTTTTAGTAGTTTAGCAATTACTCATGTAGAAGATAAAGATAAAGTCTTTAAAGAATTATATAGAGTATTAGATGAAAATGGTCAAGTTTTATTTTCTGTTGGTCATCCTATGAGATTTGCTACTGAAAAAATTAATTATAATGATAATAATTTTCATGTTATAGGATTTGAAGCTGGTAGTGATGGAAAACAAGTACTAGGAAAATATATGTCCCATACAAAACAAGTAAATCATTTTAAAGATAATGAGGTATTAGAAGAGTTTATAGCTCCACCATCATATTATTTTGAGATACTTAAGAACAATAACTTTGTAGTTGAAGATTTTAAAGAATCAAGATGTATTGATGAATGTAAAGAAATAGATGAAGCATATTATAATAGATTTCATGAGATACCACAGTTTATGGGATTTTTAGCTAAAAAAAACTAAAGAGTAAATTATTAATTTAAAAGGAGATGATTAAATATGTTTTTTAAAGACAAAATTTATTTAGTAACAGGTTCTACCTCTGGTATAGGTCAAGGAATTGCAAAGGAATTATTAGAAAATGGAGCAAAAGTTGTTATTAATTATGCTCATAATGAAGAAAATGCAAATTTAACAAAAAATATGTTTAAACAGTTTAAAAAAAATACTTTGTTTATAAAAGCAGATGTTTCAAATGAAGCTGACGTTAAGAATATGTATAAACAAATTGAAGAAAAGTTTGGAGGATTGGATGGTATAGTCAATAATGCAGTATATGACAAGATTTTTTCCATTGAAGATTTAACTGCAGAGGAATATAGAAAAGAATTGAGTGTTAATGTTGTTGGTAGATGGTTATGTATAAAATATGCAATCCCATTATTAAAGAAATCCAAAGTTCCAAGAATAATAAATATAGCATCTAGATTAGGTACTAAACCAATAGATGATTCTGTAGCATACTGTACAAGTGAAGCTGCCACTATTATGCTAACTAAATGCTGTGCATTAGAATTAACACCTAAATATAATATTAAAGTAAATACTGTTAGTCCGTCTATGACTCTAACGCCTCTAGCTAAGAAAAGTTATTCTGAAGAAGAAATAAAGGAGACCTCATCAAAAAATCCAAGTGGTAGATTGGGAGAAGTAAGTGATATAGTTCATACAGTATCATTCTTATTAAGTGACAAAGCAGATTATATTAATGGCGAAAATATAAATGTTAATGGTGGCATACTTTTAAAATAATCAAATATTAATCTTTAATAGAATATTGATTTAAGTAACATATTTTTATTAGATTTACGCAATTTTGAGGAGATGTAATTATGGAACATGTAATGAAACTATATGAATCTAGTTTTGAAGATTTAAAGTCTGGAAGGAAAAAAAGGGAATATCGTTTAAATGATGAAAAAAGAAAGTTAGTAAGAGTTGGAGATACAATTAAATTTTTAAAACTTCCAAATTTAGATGAAGAATTTATTGTCGATGTTAATAAAATTGAAAAATTTGATAATTGGTATGAATGTTATGCTAAATACTATGATGAAGATTTTAAGGATAAATATGATAGTATTGAAGACGTCGTACAAGATACTTATGATGGAGGTTATTATACAAAAGAAGAAACCGAACAAAATGGATGTGTAGTTTTTTCAATTAAAAAACATCGCATTGCTCATTTAAATGCAACTGCTTGTTATTTGAAAAAAGATAATAAAGTTTTAATGATTAAATTTACTAAAAAGTGGGGACAAGTCTATGCTCCTCCTGGTGGAAAATTCGAAGAAGGAGAATCACCATTAGACTGCTTAATTAGAGAATATTATGAAGAGACAGGTTTAACTTTGATTAATCCAAAACTACAGGGAATATCCTATTGGAAAGACTCGGCAGAAGGAATTATATTTGTATATACAGCTGATGATTATAAAGGAGATTTATTATCTGCATCAGAAGAAGGCATATTAGAATGGATAAAATTTGAAGATTTAGAAAAACTAAAACAGTTTGACCAAAATCAAAAATTCACTCCATACTTATTTAAAGATGAGTTATTTGAAGGTAAATTTTTACTTGATAATAAATGCAAAGTTTTAGAATACCATATTAGAACAATGTAACTAATATTTAAAGGAGGGCAAATTGAATGACTAAAAAAGTTTTAATAACAGGTGGAGGAACAGGTATTGGAAAAGCTATTGCAAAAGCATTTTATGAAAAAGGTTATGAGGTATATATTTTAGGTAGAAGAAAAGAGAAACTAGAAGAAGTCTGTAATGATACTAATAATTCTATTAATTATTTTATCTGTGATATTAGTAATAATAACGACATTAAACAGATTATAAATGAATTAAATAATATTGATACCTTAATAAATTGTGCAGGGATAATTAGTAGTGGTGAAGAAAAAGAAAAATATGATTATTTTGAATTAAATAATATTATTGATACTAATCTAAAAGGAACTATAAGTATGTGTTTGCAGATAATTGATAAATGGAAAGAAAACAACATTAAAGGAAATATAATTAACATTGGTTCAATAGTAGCGAATAATGGTTCAAAATATTTTCCTATTTATTCAGCAAGTAAAGCAGGAATAATTGCTTTTTCAAAATCTATTGCTTCTAGATATGGTGAACTAGGTATTAGATGTAATGTTATTTCTCCAGGTGTTATAAAGACTCCAATGTCATATATTGAAACTCCAGACTTCGATAATTATATAGAAGATATAGAAAATAATACCCCATTAGGACGTTTAGGTAATCCTGATGATATAGCAAAGGTAGCCTTATTTTTGGACAGTGAAAATTCTCTATTTATAACAGGCCAAGATATAATAGTAGATGGTGGTTATACACTAAGTCAAGAATAAAAACATATAAAATAGCATTAAATATACTACATAAAAACTGCTAACTTTCTCAGTTAACAGTTTTCTTTTGTATAAATTTCTCAAGTAAACAAATAAGATAATAGAATAAGAAAGCTAAGACACCTAGAACAATAACAGAAGCAATGACAAGGTCTATATTAAATACTTGAGTACCATACATTATTAGATATCCAAGTCCTTTTTTTGATACAAGCAATTCCCCCATTATGACACCTATATAGCACATGCTCACATTAATCTTAAGATTATTAATAATATTAGATAGATTAGAAGGAATAACTGCCTTCATAAATATCTGTATTTTACTAGCACCTAAACTTCTAAGTAAAGTAATATAGTTACTATCAGTTTCTTTAAAATTATGATAAACATTTATAATAGACAAGAATAAAGAGATTAATAAAGCCATAAAGATAATAGAATTAGTACTAGCACCTACCCAAATAATAATTAAAGGTCCAAGTGCCACTTTAGGTAGAGAATTTAAAACAGTTAAATAAGGATCAAGTATCTTCGCTAATCTCTTAGAAAACCAAAATAGAGTAGAGACTAACAAGGAAATAATTGTAACTACTAAAAAGCTAACTACTGTCTCATATAAAGTAATACCTATATGTACTAATAAATCATTATCAGTGAATAGACTTCCTAAAGTTTTAAGTACTAGACTAGGACTAGATAAAAGAAAAGTATTAATAAGATTAAATCTTGCTAATAGTTCCCATCCTAAAATGAACACTAGTAATATTAATATTTGAAAACTAATAACAATAATTTTTTCTCTTTTTTTCTTTCTTAAAAATTCTTTATGTTCCATACTATAACTTGACATCTAAATCTCTCCATATCGCTTCATAATAGTAATTAAATTCTTTTTCTTTTCTATTATTAAATGGAGTAGAACGATTTTTATAATTAATATCATAAATCTTTTTAACAACACAAGGCCTTTTGGTAAGTACTACAACTTTATCACCTACGCTCAAAGCTTCTGATAAATCGTGAGTTACCATAATAGCAGTTTTACCTAAGTCTTTAACCATTTTATAAACATCATCTGCAAGCATTACTCTAGTCATGGCATCGAGTGCAGAAAAAGGTTCATCTAAGAGTAATATATCAGGTTTAGTAGCAAGTGTCCTGATTAGAGCAACTGTTTGAATATTGTTAAGACATAGTACTTTCTAACTTTTTATTATCATCTATATATTGATAATTAAGATTATTATTTTTACTAATAACATTCTCTCCAAGTTTTTCTTCTATATCTTTTCTCGTATTACTAGCAACTTCGCCACCTGCTTTAGCAATCTTCCTATTTTCACTTAATCCGTAAGGTTTATGCTTTTTAGCAAGCTCACGAGTTGTAATCTCACCTATATCTGCAAGTAATACTTCTATGTCACTCATATTATCTCTTAAAGATTCTTTTCTAAGACCTTTAAACTCCTTATATTCTTTAGCAGTCATACCAGACCATTCTCTATAAATATCATTAGTAAGAATGGCATATTCTAAATTACTGTCAACACCATTATCTTTCCATACTTCAGTAAGTTTCTTTCTATCCTGGATACCTTTAATTCTTTTAATAATCCAATCTTCATCATATCCTTTAGCTCTATAAGTATCAATTGCTCTTTGAAATGCAAGAGAAGGATCAAAAGTTTCATCAATTCTTTCACTACCAAGTTTAGCAAGCCACCCTTTTATAGGCTCAGCATTTTTACTAGGTATTGATTCAATAATTCTAAACATCCCCTCAATATCAACAACATCAGTTAAACGATATTTACCATCTTGAGCTTTTAATTTTAAAGCGTTACAATTAGTAACGGTTTCATTTCCTTCATCTTTAAGACGCTTTTTTAATACTCTCCAATAAGTTTGTGGATTAGTACTACCTGTCAAAACTCTAACTATATCAACTACACTAATATAGTATTTTTCTTTTTCATTATCCCAAACAGTTCTAATTGTTTCATTGTTAAATAACTTATTTACAATATGCATTTTATCTTGATTCATATATAATTCCTTCCTTTTCTTTATAATCATACTAACAGCTTAAAACCAAATATTAATTCAATAACCATAAATATATCTTTAATATCAACAACAGCAGTGTTACAATATTTACTGCCAGACGATTTAATTATAGTTGTCTAATAATACTAGACAACTCAAAAACTTTCTCTTTTTTATTAATTTACTTTCCCTCTTAAGTATCACTTCCTTTCCTCCAAAATATTACTTGTTTTAGTTAGAGAGAATTCTTGCAAAATTACCAAACACTTTATATCTCCATTAAAAAATAAGATAATATAAAAAACGCGACATCTATCACGTTTAATTTTTACCATCTCTATTAATATAATATGCAGTTAAACTATTTTTTTCTTCAAAAATTCCACTTTATTTTTATAATTCTAATATTATCTTTAACTTCACCTACATAAATTTTATCTATAAACTCATTAACAATAACTCTATTAAGATTATCTAGCTTTTTATATTTAGTGATTATTTTATTATCAAAATCTTTGATATTCTCTTTATAAATGCTAATCTTTTTATTAACATTATCTAACTGTTTAGAATATCTACCCTTATTATCTTCATAACTACTTACTAAAGTCTTAAACATCTCTAGTGAAATAACACCATTTACTTTATCTTCATAAAGATTCTTTAAATAGTTTTTAGACTCATCTATTTTTCTCTTAATACTAACTAACTCACTTTCTAAAGATATTAACTTTCCCTTATATATTTCATTATATTTTTTATTTATCTTTTCTTTTAATAACTCTTCATCATAAAATTTATCTAATAGTTTATTAACTTCAAGAAGAACAATACTCACTAACTTATCATATCTAATTGATGACTTATTAGAGCAGGTACTATTATTAGAACACACTAAATACTCATGCTTTGAAGAGTTTTTCTTTCTTAAATAATGCTCACATTCTAAACAAAAAACTTTACCAGAAAACAAATGAACAGTACTACTACCTCTAGGTTTAGTCCTATTTTTCATCTCCCTTTGTACTTTATTAAATGTATCCTCATCAATAATCGCTTCATGAGTATTAGGATAACTTATCCATAAACACTTATCTTTATTAATAATTTTATGATTCTTATAACTAACAGTAGTTCTTTTACCCTGTACAAGCTTACCTAAATAAACTTCGTTTTTAAGTATCGTCTTAATAGCATTACTATTCCATTTAATATCTTCACGAGCTTTATTACTAACCACATTTAACTTTATACCTTGTCTATATTTATGAAGTGATGGACTTGGTATATTTTTATCATTTAAGTATTTGGCAATAGCAGAGTAGCCATAGCCTTTTAAATAAAGATTAAAGATATCTTTAACTACTAAACAAGCTCCTTTATCAACAACTAATTTATTATTATTAGAACTATCTACTAAATAACCAAAAGGAGCGAAAGGGGAGATAAACTCACCCTGTTTCATCTTAGAATTAAAAGCACTTCTAATATTATTAGAAACATCCTCTAAATACCATTCATTAACAAGACCATTAATCTGTCTAGACTTCTTATTACCAGGATTTTCTGTATCAGCATTATCAGATAAACTAATAAATCTAACATTCCACTCTTTAAACTTATTATTAATATATCTCTCTACAATCTCCATATCCCTTGAAAATCTAGATTGACTCTTACACAAAACAATATCAATCTTACCATTTTCACAGTCATTAATTAATCTTTCAAACTCTGGTCTATAAGTACCTGCTCCAGATAAATCTTCATCACAGTACTCACCAACTAAATTATAACTAGGGTTATTATTAATAACCTCCATTAACATATGTCTTTGATTTTTAATAGATTCACTATCGTCTAATCTATTTAACTTATCTTTATCTTCAATAGAAAGCCTTAAATAAATAGCTACCTTAAAGACCTCTTTCATTCTAAACTCATCTCAAGAGTAGTAATAATTCTATATAATTTATCATTAATTAATTTTCTTAACTCATTATCACTAATAGATTTATCATATTCACATGAAACATTATAAGAACACATAAAAAATCACTCCTCATTAATCTATATTAAAAAAAGAAGTGATTTATTATTAAACAGAAACATGAATAAAACTATTCAAATAATTTAATACAATATCAATCGCTTCGTCTACAGGTATTCCTAGCCAATTATTATTAGCTAGACTCAATATTCTCTTATAACCTGTATTATTTAAAATATTTGTTATTCTATTAATAATATCACTTATATTGTTTTCCTTCATATTCTTATCATTAAATATTAATAGTTCAAAACATTTAAGTAATTTGCTTTTATCAAGCATTGTATTTTTTATTAAATAACAGAAATCAAATATATCTTTATATCTCGTTGATCTTATTCCAAATTTTAATAAAGATTTCAATTTTTCTGTAAAGATCTGTTCTTTAGAATTAACAAGTAAACTTACTTCTTTATCAAGTATGGTTAAATCGAAAAACAACTCATCTTGTTCTATCTCCAAATACTTATTAACTCCTATATCTAATTTTGTGTTTATAATATTATTAAATTTATCTTTAATTGATATATTTAATCTTTTACCATCATAGTCTTGATGCTGTAGTTTTTCTATATTTCCTATTATTTCAATAGTTATACCATCATTAACAGTATTTAATATATTAATAAATTTAACTATTGATGTATTATCTAATGAATATCTAATAAAATCTAAATCTAAATCTCTAGTTGCTCTACGAATATCTTTAGATATATTATGTATTACAACTCCACCTTTAATAGTAATATTATTCTTAAAATTGCTCTTATAAATTTTATCTAATATAATATCTTGGCACACCTTAGAAGACGCCTCTATTCTTTTATACCCTAATTTTACATATTTATCTGTTAAATCGTTTAAATTCATTTAAAATACCTCATCCATTAAAATTTTATAAAATTTTTCACCCTCTTTAAAAACATTTAAATATTCTTCAATTAATGACATATCTAACTCATCAATAATCTTCCTATAATTTGTTATAATTTCTTTATATAAATCATATCCAATTTTATTTTTATAACGTACTAAGTCAATTAGTAATCTTTCTTTATTATATATTTTTATAGTTACTCCTTCGTATTCATATGAAGTTATTCCTAATATATATAATTCATCTTTCATTCTAATTTGTTTAATTTCATTATTATTAATATTAGTGGAATTCCTACTAGTACATAATGTAATCTTTTCTGGAATGACATCTGTAAATCCATAATAATAATAAGCTGATAGACCACTAACTACAGCATAAGGATACTTTTTCTCTATTATAGATAGATAATGAATATTTGGTTGTTCGGAATATATCCCACTTTCTATTTTATAAATAGATTTGTTTTTTAAAGCCTTTTTTAAATTATAGTCTGATTTAAATTTCTTTATTACCTCATTATAATTATATAACACTCTTACCACCTGATATAATTTTAAAGTAAAAATCACCATTAGTCAATAGAAATGGTGGCTTTTACTTTAAAAATGTAACGAAGACTAACCAATATAATAAAAGAAGTGATTTAGTACTTAAAAATAAATATTAATTATTAAGAACTTTCATAATCTCATCATCACTAATAGGTCCATGTCTTTGAATATTTATATCATCACTAGTAAGATCAACTATTGTACTAGCTTCTCCAAAAGAAACATCACCCATAACCATACCATCAAGAGTAGGGCATTCTTCTTCTATCTCATCTAAACTTCTACATACATTCATTCCCGATTTATTAGCACTCGTTAAAAATAAAGGACTTCCAACTTTATCAATTAGTTCATTTAAGAATTCAGATGGAATCATCCTAATAGCAAGTTCATCTGTCTCTCTTGTACCAACATTATTAATATATGAAAATGCCTCAGGCCTTTTATTTAAGACTAAAGTAAGAGGTCCAGGCATAAAAGCTTTAATTAGCTTAAAAGCACGCTCATCAACAGCTGCTATACTTTTAATTTGTTCTAAATCTTTACAAAGAACAGGAAAAGACTTATTAGAAGGACGATGTTTAACTTTTACAAGGTTTTGATAAGCCTTACTAGAATTAATCCTCGCACATATTCCATAAACAGTATCAGTAGGTATACTAATAACCCCATCATTTTTAAGAATAGTTGAAACTTCTTCTATTTCACTTTGTTTATATCGCTTCATAAATTCACCTCTGTTTAAAGATTTGTATCACTCTCTAATAAGACTTGCAAGCAATGTTGAAAGAAAAACACAGATATTGCATTTATCTATCTTGAATGATAATATAAAATTAATCTAGAAGAGAGTGTGTTGATATGTTAAAAAATATTGCAGGAACAACTATAAAAATAAAGTTCAAAGATGAAATGATAGAACTTCCAAAAAACGCAAAAAAACAAATTAATATTTTTTGGAAACAAAGTAAGGAAAGTAATCCTAGTCTTTTTAATGGTGAACTAATTTGTGTAAGTGAATATAAGGAATCAAATGACTTAATAGAGATTACTTGTAAAAGAACATCTTATGCTCATCATTTATATGATGAAAGAGTAGGACTACCTAAAGAATATGGGTGTCATAACTTAGTGGTAGGATGCCTATTAGAAACTAGTGATAATTATTATGTAATAGGGGAAATGACAAGTAATACTTCAGTTCCTAATTATCTACAAATACCAGGAGGTAATGTTGATAATACTGATATTAAAGAAGGTAGAGTAGATATATTAAATGCTCTAATAAGAGAATGTAGAGAAGAAGTAAATATTAATTTACAAGATAAAAATATGGTAGATAGTTTTGGAATAAAATATATAAGTCTACCAAATGAAAAATCTAATGCTTACTTAATTATCGCTAAAGGTAATTTAAAAAAGACTAAAAATGAAATGCTTGAATACTACAAAGAATATTTAAAATACTTAAAAGATAATAATTTAGAAGTAGAATTTTCTAACATACACTTTATAAATAAAAATAAAGCTCTAGAAGAATTAAATAACTTAAAAAATCCTAAAAGAAATTATTTAGAAGATTTATTAGAAATAGATAGTAAATAATAAAAAAAGATAGTTATTTTATATTTTTACTATCTTCTTTTTTAACAAATTGATGTCCTGCAGTTACTTCGATTGCTTTGTCAATAAAGTTATTAATATTCTCTTTATATAATAATAGTACTTTCTTAGTAGTTTCAATAACTTCTTCTTCCTCAATACATAAAAAATCTGCAATTGATTCTGTAGAAAAGTATTTATTATCAACATAACCTAGTCTTAAACAAATAATAATTGCTTCTTTAACCGATAAAGTGTTAAGCACATCACTAAATTTTAAACTTTTCATAATATCTAATATTTTTATATAATCATCTTTTATTGATAAAGGCTGTGTTTTTTCATCAGTAGTGTTAACACTATGTTCTAAAGACATTCCATCTTCGGTATCTTGAACATTTCCTTTTTTACCTAAACTTGATAACATACTTCTCATTTTGGGCATAAGCCACCCATAAAATCTAGATGATTTATTTTTATCAAAATCATCATTTTTAACAGGAGTTTCCAAATCATATCCATATCTAGAATATAATAATTCTTTTTCACTATCTGAAAGTCTTGAAATAACGTCATTAATTTCTTCTTTACTATATTTATTAAAATATTCATATATATTTTTTAATTTTCTAGGCATTTTGCTTTCCTTCCTATCTCTAATTCTTTTTTCACTAATTTCATCTACAATTCCTAATTTAATTAATTCTTTTTTAATTCTAATTACATTTTTTTTAATTAATTCATATACATAATTGTGAGAAATTTTAAATTTTTTTGCAATTTCACTTTGAGTATATACTTTATCATCATTAAAGCCAAAATAAAGTGATATAATTTCTCTATCTCTATCAGGTAATTTATTAACTAGTTCCCTAACTACTTTATTAGTATCATAGATTTCAAACTCTTCGACGAAACCAACAGTTTCATCAATTAGAGCATCCTCTAAGGTAAATTCCTTCACGTCACTATCATTTTTTAAGTATCCATTTAAACTTTTATTAGATATATGTTTTTTCTCTTTTTGCAAAAAATTATTAATTTCATATCTGATACACGTACCAGCATAAGTAGAAAAATTTATATTTTTTTCGATATCAAAAGTATCTACACCTTTTATTAATCCTAAAAAACCAACAGCTACAAGCTCTTCTTTATCATATGGATTATTATTATATTTCTTTAACACAGTACTTAAAACAAGCCTAATGTTATGTGTAATGACTATTTCTCTAGCTTCTAAATCACCATTACGATATTTTTTTATATATTCAATAACTTCATCATTTTTTAAAGGAGCAGGTAAATCACAAGAAATAAATAATTTGTTGTCTAACATAATAACCTCCTTTAAATTTATATATACAATACCACAAATATATTAGTTTTACAATATAAGTTTTTCTTGACGATTGAATACATATTCAACTATAATATAAATAGTTGAGTAAATATTCAACCATAAACAAATAATATAAATAGGAAGTGATAATATGTCTAGAAACGAATTTTCATGTGATTGTAATATCATTCATAAGGAAGCAGTGGATAAGGTATTAAATAAAATGCCTTCAGAAAATACTTTTAATCATCTAGCAGATTTATTTAAACTAATAGGTGATACAACAAGATGTAGAATACTTTTTTCACTCGATCAAGACGAAATGTGTGTATGTGACTTAGCCAATGTTTTAAATATGACTAAATCAAGTGTTTCTCATCAATTAGCAACCTTAAGAAGAAGTGGAATAGTTAAATGTAGAAGAAGTGGTAAAGAAGTATATTACACTCTAGATGATGACCATATTGTTAAATTATTTGAAATAGGACTAGAACATATTAATCATAAAGGATAGAAAGAAGGAAAGAATATGAAAGATTATAAATTTAAAATAGAAGGATTAGACTGTGCTAACTGTGCTAACGAATTAGAAGAGTCACTAAGAAAGATTGACTTAATAGAAAATGTCTCTATTAGTTTTATGATGGAAAGACTTACTTTTAGTTGTAATGAAGATAACTTAAATAGTGCCTTAAAACAAATTAAAAAAACTATAAAAAGAGAAGAACCTGATGTTACAATTGAGGAGGTATAATTATGACTAAAAAGATGAAGAGAAAGTTAATTAGGATTATTATATCTTTTATCTTATTAGTAATAGCATTTATCTTAAAATTAGATAACACTATTATCAATAACATTTTATTTATTACATCGTACATAATAGTAGGTTATGACATCATCTTAAAAGCTTTAAGAAATATAACAAGAGGAAAGGTTTTTGATGAAAACTTCTTAATGACTATTGCCACTATAGGAGCCTTTTTTATAGGAGAGTTTCCTGAAGCAGTAGCAGTAATGCTTTTCTATCAAGTAGGAGAACTATTTCAAAGTTATGCTGTTGATAAATCAAGAAAATCAGTTTCAGAATTAATGGATATAAGACCAGATTATGCCAATCTTTATCAAAATAACAAGACTGAAAGAGTAGATCCTAATAAAGTCAAAGTTGGGGATATTATCTTAATAAAACCAGGAGAAAAAATACCTTTAGATGGTATAGTAGTAGAAGGTAACTCTCATCTTAATACTCTTGCTTTAACAGGAGAATCTATGCCAAAAAGTGTAACTGAGACTGATGAAGTATTAAGTGGATGTATTAATAATGAAGGAATACTAAAAGTTAAAGTAACTAAAGAGTTTGGTGAATCTACTGTTAGTAAAATCTTAGACTTAGTAGAAAATGCTAGTAGTAGAAAATCTAAATCAGAAAACTTTATCAGTAAATTTGCTAAATATTACACTCCAATAGTTGTAATAATCGCTATTCTTCTTGCATTTATTCCACCTATAGTATTAGATACTAACTTTAAAACTTGGATATATCGTGCTTTATCATTCTTAGTTGTTTCATGTCCTTGTGCCTTAGTAATATCAATACCCCTAAGTTTTTTTGCAGGAATAGGTGCGTCATCTAGAATAGGAGTTTTAGTAAAGGGTAGTAACTATTTAGAAGCCCTTGCAAACACTGAAATAGTTGTATGTGATAAAACAGGAACTCTAACAGAAGGAATCTTTAAAGTCCAAAAAGTTAATGCTATAGATTACTCAAAGGAAGATTTATTAAAATATACAAGTTATGCAGAGAACTATTCTAACCATCCTATCGCCTTATCTATTAAAGAAGCTTATGGTAAAGATATTAATGAAAAAATAGTTACTAAAACTAAAGAACTTAAAGGTAAAGGAGTTATTGCCAAAGTAGATTCTAAAGAAGTTCTAGTAGGTAATGAGAAATTAATGGAAGAGTATAATATTGACTATAAAAAGAGTAATGATATAGGAACTGTTATTTATATCGCTATTGATAAAACTTTCGCCGGATCTATCACTATCTCTGATAAGATAAAAGAAGATGCTTATAAAGCAGTTAAAGAATTTAGAAGAAATAATGTTAAGAAAATAGTAATGTTAACAGGAGATAGAGAAGAAATTAGTAAAAATGTCTCAAAAGAATTAAAGCTAGATAATTACTATGCTGAACTACTTCCTCAAGACAAAGTTAAAAAAGTAGAATCTTTAATGCAAGAAAAAAGTATAGATGGTAAACTAGTATTTATAGGAGATGGTATTAATGATGCTCCTGTTCTTGCCTTGTCAGATATTGGTGTAGCGATGGGAGGACTTGGTAGTGATGCCGCAATAGAAGCAGCAGATATTGTTATTATGACAGATGAGCCATCTAAACTAGCAAGTGCCATTAAAATAAGTAAGAAGACGATGCAAATAGTTAAAGAAAATATAATATTCGCTATCACAGTTAAAATACTTGTCTTACTACTAAGTGCTATAGGTATCGCTTCAATGTGGGCAGCCGTATTCGCCGATGTAGGTGTTTCTGTTATCGCCATTATTAATGCTTTAAGAATATTAAGAGTAAAGAAGGATTAGATATGAAGAAAATAGTTTTAAAAATAGGGGGAATGACTTGTAGTGCCTGTTCATCAGGCCTTGAAAAATATTTAAACAAACAAGTTGGAATAACTAGTGCCACTGTTAATCTAGTCTTATCTATCGCTACTGTTTACTATGAAAATATAACAGTCAAAGATATCGAAAGATATATTAAAGAAGCAGGTTTTACCAGTCTAGGCGAATTTAAGGGAATAGAAGATAAAGTCACTAATGAAACTGATAAGATAAAATTAATTCTTTTAGGACTATTAATTATCTTTATGATGTATATATCTATAGGAAATATGTTAAACCTCCCAAGCATCCCTTATCTTAATCACAAATATCCTCTTGTTTTATCCACAACTCTGTTGATAATTACTTTCGTATATTTAATTTATGGACTAGATATTATAAAAAGTGGTATAAAGAATTTACTCCATAAGATGCCTAACATGGATACCCTTGTTATGTTTAGTGTCATCTTTAGCTTTCTCTATAGTCTTTATAGTTACATAAATATCTTACAAGGAAATAACACTTTACTTCATAATTTATATTTTGAATCTACTTGTATGGTAATTTACTTTATTAAACTAGGTAGAGTATTAGAAGACTCTAGTAAAGATAAAACTAAAGATGCTATTAGAAAGTTAGTACAAATAACTCCTACTTATGCCACTATAAAAAAGAATGATAAAGAGTTAAAAGTAACTATCGATGAAGTAGAAGTAGGAGATACATTAATTTGTAAAGCAGGAGAAAAAATAGCTGTTGATGGCACTGTTACTAAGGGTAAAACCTATGTTAATGAAAGTTTTATCACAGGAGAAAGTGCCCCAGTTTTAAAAGAAAAAGGTTCAAATGTCATCGCTGGTTCTATTAGTTATGACGGACTTATTGAATATACTGCCAAGAAAATAGGGAAAGACTCTACCATCTCAGAAATAGTAAAACTAGTAGTAGAATCTACTAATACCAAAACTAAAATACAACGTCTTGCCGACAAAGTAAGTGGCATCTTTGTTCCTGTTATTTTAATAATTGCCTTCTTAACATTTATAATCCAGATACTTATAGGTCTATCTTTAGAAGAATCACTAATTCATATGGTAACAGTCTTAGTAGTCGTTTGTCCTTGTGCCTTAGGACTTGCCGTACCCCTTGTTGTAGTTGTAAGTAATGGACTTTGTGCTAAGAAAGGCTTATTCTTAAGAAATAGTGAAGTCTTAGAGAAAGCTAAAGATATTGATACTATTGTCTTTGATAAAACAGGAACCCTTACCTATGGTAATTTAAAAGTCTTTAAAACTTATAATTACTCTAACTATAAAGATAATGATTTAATTAATATTGTATCTAATATAGAAAATAACTCCTCTCATCCTATAAGCACAGCTTTTAAAGTTAAAAAGAAGTTAGTTGTAACTGATTTTAAAACTTTAGATGGTAAAGGGGTAAAAGCAAGTATTAATAACAAAGTTTATTATTTAGGAAATAATACTTTATTAAAAGATTTAAAAATAAAAGATAATCATAAAGAAGACTATAATAATTTAATAAATAATGGCTGTAGTATTATCTATGTAATAGAAGAAGGTATTGTTATTGGTCTAATAGGTGTAAAAGATATAGTTAGATCTAATATAAAAAATGTTATAACTGAGTTTAAAGATAATAATATAGAAGTAATTATGTTAACAGGAGATAATGAAGTAACTGCTGAGTCTATTGCAAAAGAGTTAGGTATAACTAAAGTAATATCTAATGTCTTACCAAAGAAAAAAGCCTCTGTTATTAAAGACTTAACTAACAAAGGTAAAAAAGTAATAATGGTAGGAGATGGTATTAATGATGCCCCTGCTTTAGTAAATGCCACTATTGGTATAAGTGTTAATGATGGGACAGATGTTGCTATGGACTCTGCTGATGTCATCCTTATGAATAACGATATTTCTAATATTTTAGACCTTATTAAAATAAGTAAAAAAGCATATCTCATCATTAAAGAAAACTTATTCTGGGCTTTCTTCTATAATTTACTTATGATACCTATCGCTATTGGATTATTAGAAAACTATGGAATAAGCATGAGTCCTATGTTTGCAAGTATTGCTATGACTATAAGTAGTTTAACTGTAGTTATAAACTCTTTAAGACTTAGTAAAATGAATTTGTAATTGACAAAATAACACATCATGTTGACACTCAATAATTCTTATGATATGTTGATAAAAATGGAGATGTAAATCAATGATAGAAAAAGTAAAATATCAAGTAAGTGAATTATTAAATAAAGATAAATCTGGCCACGGAATGGATCATATAAATAGAGTTTTAGAGTTATCTTTGAGATTTGCTGAAAAAGAAAAAGCAAATAAAGATATTGTTTCTCTAATAGCATTACTTCATGATGCAGATGATTATAAGCTATTTGGAATGGACAATGCTAGAAATTTAACTAATACTAAAAGAATTATGAATGATTGTAATATAGATAAAAACATACAAGACCAAGTATGTTGTGCTATTAAAAATATTGGATATAGAAAAAGACTAAAAGGTTACGCACCAACAACACTAGAAGGAAAAATAGTATCTGATGCTGATATGTGTGATGCATTAGGTGCCCATGGTATTTTAAGAGATTATAAGTATGTTATGGAATATGGAAAACCATTTTTTGACAAGAAAATATTTCCAACTGAAGATACAAATAAAGATAAATCTCTTGAGAAATGTTCTAATAGTTGTGTATGTCACATATTTGAGAAAATATTAAAACTTAAATATTTAATGTTAACAGAGTCAGGAAAAGAAGAAGCTAAATCAAGGCATCAAATTGTTGTAGAATTTTTATATCATTTTTTTGATGAAGAAAATGTTCCAGAATGGACAGAGTATTTAAATGAGTATTTGAAAAATATAAATTATATGTTAAACTAATAGGCACAGGAGGTACATTTATGGAAAAACTTACACAGGAAGAACTTAATATAATATTAGAAAATATTAATCATAATATGGCAGAATATGATAAAGATATAAAAAGAAAAATGGAACACTCAGACAAAGTAGAATTAGATATGTATAAAGTAAATCCTGCATTTTTGAATCAAGGAAATACTGATACAGCTAGTAATACACATAGTAGAGTGAAAAGAATAAAACATAGAAGTAGATTTTAGTCTATTTCTTTTTTTGTTATGAGTAAAACAAAACTGCTTGACATTAAGTTACTCCAGTGATACTGTTATATCAAATGAGGAGGTAACAAATATGAAAAGATTAAATTCATTCCTTTATACCAAAGGGAAATTTGGTAAAGGTTGTATAAGAAGTGTTGATACTAACAATGAATATTTATATTCTAAGGCAATGTATAAGACAAAAATAAAAAAAGAAGATCTTCCAGATGATTATATTGAATTTAGGAGTGGCACTATACGATATATGACAGGATATTTAAAAACAAGTGGAGTTGTTGATATAGACTATACATATTTTTTAGAAAATCATATATTTAAAGATGATTATTTATATATATCGTATAAAGGAAAACTAAAGAAAGAAAAAACGTCATATGGAAGAGAACGTATTGTTAATTATGATATCTGTATCTGTGATAATGATATTATACCTATTTTACATGCTATAGAAAAGAATTCTAATATTAATATAGATAAAGTTAAAGAAAAAATATATTATAAAGTATCTTGGTATAAAGAAAATTGTAAAGATGAATATACAAGAGAATTTGGTAATAGAGATATAGATATATTTGAAGAATATAAATAACTTAGTAATTAATTTTTACTAGGTTATTTTTCGTGTCTTAACAACACTCAACCAACTCTTTGTCTCATACCACCAGATAAACTCCTAGGAAACTTATCAATAAACTCACTTAAACCATAAGTATCAAGTAATTTTAAGACATAAGCTTTATCTTCCATACTTACTTTACCTTTTAATTTAAGACCCAATAGACAGTTATCTAAAATATTAAGCCAAGGAAATAAACTATCTTTTTGAAGCATATAACCAAGCTTTATATCTTCCTTAGAAAACTTTATATCACCACTACTTTTTGTTTCTAAATTAGCAAGTATTGATAACAGTGTACTTTTACCACATCCACTTGGTCCTACAATTACAATAAACTCTCCCTCATTAACACTAAGATTGATATCTTTAATCGCTTCTATTTCACCACTTTTATCTTGATAATTTTTAGATAAATGTGTAATTTCTAAAATATCATTTTTCATACATCAAGTCACTAAATGGAACTTTACTATCTAATTCTCCTGCATTAATCATAATATCTTGTAAGTGGTCAAATTCTTCTTCACTAAACTCAGTTGTTTTAGACCATGCATCAATAGATCTATAACGCTCTACAATCTTTGTTAAATCATCAATTGATGTATCAGGGAATTGATCTATTATCGCTTCTGCTATCTTCTCATCAGAACTATTATGAACAAAGTCAATTCCCTTTTGAATCGCTTTCTCAAAGTTATCAATTAGTTCTTTGTTCTCATTTAAATAACTATCTCTTGCAAAGAAAGCAGTATAAGGAACAACACCACCAAGTTCACCTAAACTTGCAACAACATAACCATAACCTTCTTTTTCTAACTCTAAAGCATTAGGTTCAAACAAAGCGACAAAGTCACCTGTCCCTCCAATAAAGGCACTACTCATAGCAGAGAAAGCTACAGAAGTATCAATATTAACATCCTTCTTAGGGTCAATTCCAGCATCGCTTAAAGCCCATTCAAGAGTCATTTCAGGCATACCACCTCATCGGTAGTTAAACTTATAATACTTTTATTTATTAAAATACATAAAATTAATTAGGTGGTTAAATTGAAAATTATAAATATATTTAATGAAAATGGTAAGACATTACAACAAATAATAGAAGAGTTTTTAATAGACTATTATATGGAAAGTGAATATGAAAAGTAAAACATTTAATGTCGCTTTTTATATTAGATTATCTCGTGAAGATGGTGACAACTTAGAAAGTGAAAGTATCATAAATCAAAGAGATTTATTACATATATTTTTAGAGAAAACAGAAGAAAAATTAGTTTATATAGATGAATATGTTGATGATGGTTTTACTGGTTCTAATTTTGATAGACCTTCTTGGAAAAGATTAATTAAAGATTTAGAAAATAATAAAGTTAATACTATTATAACTAAAGATTTATCTCGTATGGGTAGAGATTATATCTCTATGGGGGAATATATTGAAAGAATATTCCCTGAGAAAGGTATAAGATATATTGCCATAAACGATGATATTGATACTCTCCATGAAACACCAGGATTAGAGTTTTTACAATTTAAATTAATGTTTAATGATTACTATTTAAAAGATACATCTAAAAAGATTAGAAAAGTTTTGAGATCCAAAAAGGAAAGAGGAGAGTTTCTAGGTTTTAAAGCCCCTTATGGTTATCTAAAAGACAAGAGTGATAAACATAAACTAATAGTCGATGAAAACGTTAGACCAATTATTAAAAAAATGTTTCTTTTAGCATATACCGGTAAAAGCCCAAAACAAATAGCAGATATCTTCTCAAAAGAACATATTCCTACACCTAGTGTTTATGCTAATCTAAATCGTGGTATAAATAATCCTACTTATAATATATGGTGCCCTAGGACTATTGAAGAAATGCTTACTAACGAAACATACATTGGTAATATGACTCAAGGAAGAAGAAAAAAGTTAAATTATAAGTCTAAAAAAGAAATTAGAACACCGAAAGAACAATGGATAATAAAAGAAAATACTCATGAAGCGATTATTGATAAAAAGGTATTTGATACAGTAGGAGAATTACTTAAGAAAAACAAAAATAAACCTACCGGCAATAATATTATGTTACTTTCTGGTTTTATGAAATGTAGAGAGTGTAATCATAAAATAGGAATAAATAAAAGTAGTGATGGTAAAAGATACTACACACATTGTTCTTATTATACAGCCCATTCTAAATATGGTTTATGTACTCCTCATAGCCTTAATTATAAAAAACTAGAAAATCTCGTTTTAGAGGAGATTAGAAAACTGTGTAAAGAGTATGTAGATAGTACTACTTTTAAAGAAAGGATAGAAGAAGCTAGAAAGAAAAATGATATTAAGGTTAAAAAACAAGTAGAAATTAATATATTAGAAAAAAAGATTAGGACTAACAATGGTTATATAGACAAAGTATATGAAGATAAGTTAAATGGTAATATCGATATAGAGATGTTTAATCGTCTAACTATTAAATATAAAGATGAAATAATCTCTTGGAAAAAAAGAATAGAATCTATTGAAAAGGAAATTTCCACTCTTGATAAAGTAGATACTGATAAAGAAAGAAAAGATATACTTGAAAAAGTAAATGAATATCTAGCCTTAGAAAAACCAACTAGAGCCTTACTAGTAAACTTAATTGATAAGATACTTATAAGTGAAGATAAAACAATAGAAATTCACTATAAATTCAAACTATATTAATGAAAAATATAGGTAAATATGGTAAAATATTAACAAGAGAGAAGGTGGTATCTTATGAAATGTATTTTAATGAATAAAAATACTGAAGTGTTAGTATGTGAGTATAATACTAATTTAAATGTATTTGATAAAATGTATGAGATTATTAATATTGATTATGCACCATTAATATTAAAAAAATACTATGAGGAAGATAAAGATACATTAGCATTATTAAGAAGATTAACTGAATGGTTTAAAGGAAGAGGTATCCCATCGTGGAGAGATAAAATAGATTTACTATTACATCGTCTTAACATTGAAACTGCTGAGGAATTATTAGATAAAGCTTTTGGTTTATCTTTATCAGATCAATACTGGATAAAACCTTATGATAGTAATTTGAAGTATGATGATATTAACTTTTTTGATAATGATTTTGATTATGCTGAATTTTTAGAAGCTTCACTTTCACTTAATAGTAAGATAGTAAAAAAAGAAACTTCTCTTAAAACACCTAATAATACTACTGATGGTATGTTAAAAAAAGCATGGATTATTGAAAATGGTACGAGATATTTATTAAAAGGTGGTTATAAAAACGAAATATTACAACCATTTAATGAGGTTTTAGCATCTATGATATGTGATAGATTAGGTTTTAATCATGTCCCTTATACCTTAGATGTATATAAAGATACCGTAGTATCTAAATGTCCTTGTTTTATAACTAAAGATACCGAACTTATTACCGCTTATCAAATAAAAAACAATATGAAAAGATATGATAGTGAAGAAGATTACGAAGAATATATTAAATGCCTTGAAGAAAATGGTATTCCTAATGTTAGGGAAAAAATAGAAAATATGTATATCTTAGATTTTCTTATAATGAATGAAGATAGACACTTAAATAATTTTGGTATTATAAGAGATGTTAATACTCTAAAATGGTTAGATGTCGCTCCTATATTTGATAATGGTATGGCTTTAAATGTTCAAAGTTATGATGATGAAGAATTAATCATATCAGGTATGGGTAGATTATTTTATGAGATTAAGCCCTTTGATGAAATAATCAAAGTAGTTCATAATATTAAAAGAATAGATGTATCAAAACTATCAGATATACCAGAAGAATTTGATAAACTATTACATAAGTATCAAAGTATTACCAAAATGTCTGATAAAAGAATATATAGATTATGTGTTCTTTTAAATAGACAAATAAATAAACTAAAGAAAATAATTGAGGAAGCCTAAGATTAGGTTTCCTTTAATATCAAGGGAAAATACGTTATAAGTTTAACAGGAGATGTCCCGCTCTACCACCAATAATGGTCTTACCAACTAAATCATCAAGTGTAAAATCTTTAATATCTTCACGTGCTACAATAAATGAACCATCTTTCTGAGTTAATCTTGCAAAAGTCTTAAGATAATCTTTTTCACCACCATTATATACATAAATAGTCGCTTCACTTCCTGCAAAACCAACATCAGCATCTCCTGCAAGTACCGCTGCACTTACTTTATCCGCCCCATTTGCAAGACTAAGTTCAATATCAATTCCCACATCTTCAAAATAACCTTCTTCAATCGCTACATACATAGGTGCATAGAAAATAGAGTGTGCTACTTCAGCAAGTCTTACAGTCTCTAAATCCTTACTATCATCCTTCTTATTAAAGTTAAATAATACAGCACAAGCTCCTAAAAATATAACTAAAATAACACCAATATAAATAATTGTCTTTTTCAAACTAAAATCCTCCTTTCAGTTCAAAGTATTATATGTAATTAATTTATATTGGCTACACTCTATCAAAAATAAGTTGCAGTAGATAGTAACATATGGTAAAATATGGCTAAAGAAGTAGGAGTATATTATTATGAACAGTAACATTTATAGTGATAGAGATATTAAACTAACAGATAATATCTTAAAAATAGGTTATGCGACCATTAGTCTTTCAAGTGTTTCAAGTGTCCATACATTTCCAGTCCCTAGACATTCTCTTTTAGCAGGTCTAAAAGAATGGTTCTATGGTTTAATATTTATGATAATAATTTGTGCTATCTTTAGACAAATATCTATATTAGGAGATATTTACATTCTTACTATCTTTATTTTAATAGGTTATAATATATATGAACATAGAAAAGTCTATTTAGGCTTAGAAATATGTACTACTGGAGGTCAAAGCTATAAGATTAAATCAGAAGATATTGTTTTAATTACAAAAATAGAGAGGAATTTAACTGAATTTATGGAAGAGAATAATCCTGGTTATAACATAAATGTAAATAACAGTATTATAAACAATGGTAATAACAATAAAAATATGGTGGTGCATAAATAATGATTAATAATAGTATTATAAATATAGGAGATAACAACATCAATACAATTACTAATAATATAGATTATGACAAAATATCTGAAGAATTAAGAATACTCCTAGACCATTATAAAGATGAAATCATAAAAGAAGCTTTAATATATAGCAAGAACAAAGATAAAAATAAACTAATTAGTTGTTTAAAGAAACTATCAAAAGAAGCTTTAGAGATAATAAAACATTTATCTTTAACAACTCTAGAAAAAATAATAGAACAAAATTTATTTTAAAATAAACAAGCATATACGAGTTTTCGTAAACTTAACCTAAAAGCTTGTTTTTTTATAATTATTATATATAATAAATGTAACTGGAGGTAATTTATGAATATACAAGTATTAAATGAACTTATGAGATTAAATGGTATTCCAAGTTATTTTCAATTATCAAAAGAAACTAACATTCCTTATACAACTTTATTAGACCTAGTAAGAGGTAAAGGAGAAAAGCTTAGCAACATAAAAACAATCGCTGACTTTCTAGGAGTTAAAATGTCTTACTTATTAGATGAACCTAGAAAAATAATTACTATTAATGAGCGAAATAATGTTGTTATTGAAAAGGAAAATGGCTATAACTCAGTACTATCTAATTTACTTTCTAATTAAAACTATGATAAAATAAGACTGGATGGTGATTAACATGAGTTTTTTCAGTAAATTAAAAGATAAATTTATAAAAAAAGAAGAAAAAGAACCTAAAGAAGAGAAGGAAAGCTTAGAAGTCTATGATAAAGGACTTACTAAAAGTAGAAATACTTTCTCATCACGTCTTTTAGATTTAACTAAACGCTATAATAAGATTAATGAAGAATACTTTGAAGAGTTAGAAGAAATATTGATTATGGCTGATATTGGTGTTAATACTGTTATGAACTTTATGGACAAATTAAGAAAAAGAGTAAAAGAAGAAAAGATAACAGACCCAGAATTTTTAAAAGAGGTCATAGTAGATGAATTATTTATTATCTATGTAAGTGGAGAAGTATTATCTACTAATTTAAAAAGAAGTGACTCTAATCCTACAGTTTATTTATTTGTAGGCGTTAATGGTGTAGGTAAGACTACCACTATCGCTAAGCTTGCCAGTAAAGAAAAAGAGAAAAACAGAAAAGTTCTTTTAATAGCAGGAGATACCTTTAGAGCCGGAGCGACTAAACAATTAAAAGAGTGGGCAGAAAGAATTGGCGTAGACTTCTATGGAAAACATGAAGGAGTAGACCCTGCTAGTGTTATTTATGAAGGATTAGAATATGCCATAAATAATGATATTGATACAGTTTTAATAGATACAGCAGGAAGACTTCAAAATAAAACTAACTTAATGATGGAACTAGAAAAGATTAATAGAGTAATTAAAAAGGTAATAGATAGAGCCCCAGATGAAACTCTCCTTGTAATAGATGCCACAACAGGACAAAATGGTATAAGCCAAGCGAAAGCTTTTAAAGAAATAACAGACCTAACAGGAATTATTCTAACTAAACTAGATGGAACTGCTAAAGGTGGAATAGTTCTAGCGATTAAAGAAGAAGTAAACCTACCTGTTAAATATATAGGATTAGGTGAAACTGCTAAAGACTTACAAGAGTTTGATATCGAAAAATATATTTATAGTCTATTTAAAGACTTTATGGAGGATAAAAATGAGTAAAAGTGTAGTACAACTAAACCCTAAAGCTAAAAAACAACAAGAAAAAAGCTTTAGTTATTTAAAAGTCTTAATAATATTACAATTCTTTTTAACAATTGGTCTAATCATCTTTGGTATTGTTACTATCTTTAAAACAGACCTTCTATACATCTTTGAAATACTTTTAGGTATTACACTCTTAGTTATGGGCCTAAATAATTTTCTAATCTATAAAAGAAGAAACTTAACAATTCTTTATATCATAATAGGACTAGGTTCTATTGTTCTAGCCATATTAAAACTATTAGGATTATAAAATGGAAGAGTTAGTACATTATACCTTACTATATGATATTTATGGTAGCCTTTTAACCGATAAACAAAAAGAATACTTTGAAGATTATTACTTTAAAAACTTATCTTTAAGTGAACTTGCCTCTAAATATAATATCAGTAGAAATGCTATCCATAAACAAATTAAAGAAACTATAAAAAGAATAGAAAATTATGAAGCTAAATTAAAGTTAGCCAAAAAGAATGAGATGTTAGAAAATATTATTAAAAAAACAAGTGATGAAGAGATAAAACGTAAATTACAAGAAGTAATTTCCCTATAACTCTTGTCACTTTTTTAATTTAACGATATAATTTACTTATAGAATAAAGGAGAGTTGTTATATGTTTGATAAAATAATCTATATTAGTGATCAAGGTGCTAATATTAAACTAAAAGAAGGCGAAGAAGTAGCAATTAACTTAATGAACCTACATTTAATATTCGAAGATAAGGATAAGACAATCTTAGGAGAAGTAGATGATCTAGAAGATGGCATTGTCAAAGCAAGGTTTCTAGGTGAAATAACAAATGGACGTCTAGTTGGAGGTGTCTTAAGAAAACCATCATTAGATGCTAAGATAAGAGTAATTAAACAAGAAGAAATACCTCTAATAACAGGAGAAGATAAAACAGGATATATGCCTTTTGGAGTTAGTCCTTATTATAATGATTTTCCAGTATACTTAGATGTTAATAATTTCTTTAGTAATCACTTCGCTATCTTTGGTAACAGTGGTAGTGGTAAATCTTGTGGTATCTCAAGAATAATGCAAAACATGTTTGAAGATCAAAGACTATTTCCATATAAATCAAATATCTTACTATTTGATTCATCTGGAGAGTATTACAATGCTTTTAAAGACTTAAGTAAAATAAATCCTAACTATAATTATCGTTTTATTACTACTAATGAAGTTGAAGGAAAAGGAGAGCCATTACGTCTACCAATCTTTTTACTTAATGAAGATGATCTTACTCTTTTATTACAAGCGACAGAACATTCACAATTACCAATTATTGAAAGAATGTTAAAACTAGCAAGAATCTTTGCAAGTACAGGAGTAGATGCTAATAAATATAAAAATCATTTAATCGCTAAAGCAATTATGACTATTCTATATACAAATCAAACTGCACCAAATAAAAGAAATGATGTTTTCTCAATCCTTAATAGTTGTTCTACTGATCAGTTTAATCTAGAAGCCCCTGTCCAAGGAATAGGATATGTTAGAAAATTTAGAGAGTGCTTCTTAATAGATTCACATGGACAGTTTTCTGAAAGCGTTTTATTAACAGAATATGTATCTAGTTTTATAAATGATGAATATGATAATTTTGAACCACGTAAAGATTGCTATTATACTCTAGATGACTTAGAGAAAGCTTTAAACTTTACCCTAATTAGTGAAGGATGGCTTAGAAATGAAAATACTTATGGAGATTCAGTTACCTTAAAAGTAAGACTACATTCTCTAATTACTTCAAGTAATTCTAATTTCTTTAAATGGGATAAAGGTACATACATTTCACTTGAAAGTTACTTATCAGATTTAATGATTACAAATGGTAAAAAGTATCAATTAGTAAATATTAATTTAGATGATGTAGATGATGATTTTGCTAAAGTTATAACAAAAATATACTCAAGACTTTTATTTGAATTTACTAAAGGTTTAAAACAAAGAGCAAGTATTCCTTTCCATATTCTAGTAGAAGAAGCTCATAGATATATTCAAAATGATAAAGATAGATTTTTAATAGGATATAATATCTTTGAACGTATCGCTAAAGAGGGACGTAAATATGGACTTATCTTAGGATTAATTACACAAAGACCAGTAGAGATGTCTGATACCGTTATCTCACAATGTTCAAACTTCTTAATCTTTAAGATGAACCATCCAACAGATGTAGAATATATTAAGAAAATGGTACCAAATATCTCTGATGAAATAGTAGAAAAACAAAAGAGTCTACAATCAGGAACATGTTTAGCCTTTGGTAGTGCCTTTAAAATACCTTTAATAGTTAAATTAAAGATGCCTAATCCAATGCCAATGAGTGGTAACTGTGATGTAGTAAGAATTTGGGATGGACATAGTGCTGGACAAACTCAGAGTACAGAAGTAAATAATGTTCAACAACAAGCTACTACTAATGCTATTAATCAAATAAATAATATTACAAACAATGTATCAAGTGAAAGAGTAGAGAATAATACAGCAAATGAACAGAGTAATGTTAGTGATGTCCCTCTACAACAACCTACTAATGTTGGTATACCAGAACTTAATCCAAGTAATTTAGGAATATCAAGAGAAGAGACAACACCAGTAAATAATGGACCAATAAATAATATTCCAACAGATATACCAGGGATACCTAAGGAAGGGGAACATAGGACAACCTTTAATATAGGAGTAGATGAGCCTACTAATATTAGTAATCCTAGTTTAGATATTTTAAATAATAGAACACCAGAACAAACAACATCTCCATCTACTAGTCCTATTCCAGAGCTTAATATAAATAATAATGAAACTTTATAGAAAGAAGGTAATAAATATGACAAATTTAGTTTATCAAGGTAAAATAAATCGTCATTTTTCTAAAGCTTTGTGTTTACGATGTGTTACCTGGGGGGGGGCAGTTTAATAAGTATCTAAGTAATAAAATTACTTTCTTTCGTTATGACTTAAAAGAATAGAGGATAATTCTATTCTTTTTTGTGTGTAATAATGAAAGGAGTAATAAAGAATGAAAAAGATATTATTAGAAACAAGTTTTAGTAAGATATATATGATAGTAATGATTATAATAACTCTATTAATATTAGGAGGGTACTTTTCTTATGCGATGTTTACAGTATCAAAAGAAAAGAGTAATGCTATTAGTATAGTAACAGGTAATTTAACTTATGAGTTATTAGTAGATGGAGAAGAAGAAAATACCTTAACAGTACCATCTAATACAGTAAAAGACTTTACCATTACCTTAAGTAACCCTAATAATAGAACAACAAGATTTAATTTTTATTATGTAGGTTCTTTAGCATCTAATACTAAAGTAGGTTACATAGTAGAAGCTGGAACAAACACATTTCCAGATGAGAAAGGAATAAATCTAGAAAAAGAAGGTACAGTAGGTTCAAGTAATACCTATATAATAAGAGTAATAAATAATTCAGGAAAAAGTGTAACAGTTAATTTAGGAGTAAGTGTAGGCCTAGACTATAATGATTTAAGTCTACCAGAAAATGGACATCTATTTGAAGAGATAAAATATAAAGGAGAAGTAGGAACAGTTGTATTAAGTAATATAAGTAAAGATAATATATTTGATGATGGAGTAGATACTTTTACAACTGGACAGTATCCCAACAATTATGTCTGGTATAGTGGTAAGTTATGGAGAGCGGTATCTGTTAATAATGAAGAGAAGACTGTTAAACTAGTAACACAATGGGATATAAGTGCAATTTCATATGATAATGATAGTAGTGCCTTTGAAGGAAGTTATATGGAAGAATGGTTAAATGATACAAGTGTAGATGGCTTTTTAGGTAATTTAAGAGAACCAGATAAGTTTATAGTAACAGATGCAGTATGGGATGCGACAATGGATGATAGAACTTTGGGAGAAATAACAAGACCTAATGGAGAGACGACAGTAACAGATGCTGTAGGACTACTTAATCTGTATGAATATCAAACAAGCTATCATGGAACAAACTCTAGTAATGGATATTTAAATAATGGAAGTTCTTGGAAAAGTTTGACTCCTTATAATTCTAGTATGACCTTTGAGATTGATATTAATGGTGCTGTATCAAATAATGGTGTAACATATTCTATAGGTATACGTCCTTCAATAAATTTAAAATCAGAAATAAAGATAGTAGATGGAGATGGCAGTAGTGATAATCCATATAGATTAGAAGGTGATAATGATGTTAATTTAGGAGGTGTAAAACTAAATACAAGATATAGTGGTGAATATATAAGTTTTGGAACAGGAGAAAATAGTCTATATAGAATAGTAAGTCATGAAACAGAAGGGTTAACAAAGATTACTAGTGCAGAACCATTAAAGGAAAATGGAACCTTTAAAACTATGACTTTTGGAGATAGTGTCTATTATTCAAGTACAAATACAATAGGAAGTTTTCTAAATGGAGAATATCTAAATAGTGGTACTTATTTAACAAGTGAACAAGTTAATATGATAGAAGATAATACTGTTTGGTACTTAGGAACAGTAGGACAAGGTAATAATTATATATTAGCAAAGTATAAAGATGTTAATATGAGTAATTTAACTACTAATATTACTACTGTAAAAGTTGGATTATTAAGATTAGGAGAATTAATGAGTTCACAATTTAGCAAAAATGCAAATAACATAGTATATTGGAATATTACACCAACGGGTAGTGGTTTGTATATATGGAGTATTAGACAAAATAGTGGAGCCTTTGTTTTTCTTGCCTCAAATGCATATGGCATCAAACCAGCTTTTAATCTAAAATCAAATGTGATAATAACAGGAGGAGATGGCACCCTACAAAACCCATTCACTCTAGCCCTTGAATAAAAAAATTATCTATTCTTATGCTAGAAAAATAAAGTACTTTTATTGTAAAAGTACTTTTTCTTGTGGTATAATTTAAACTAGAAAGAAGGGTTGATAGTTATGAACTTTAAATCACTACTAAAAAATGAACATTTACTATCAATCCTTCATAAGGTCTTAATGAATGAAACTACTAAAAACAAAGTATCTAATGCTTCTATTAATGGAGAAAGTTATAGTTATAATAGATATTCTCTATTAATAACAATGGATATAGTAATAAAATATCAAATTATAATTAATGATGAAACTTATAATAATTATTTCTTAAATAAATTAGATACTATTACTAATAATTATATTAATCATGAAGACTTAATCATTAAAGGTAACTCTTTACTAATCGATTTAGTCTCTAATAAATTAAATGTAAATACTACTAAAACTGAAGATAAAAAAGAGATACTTAAATATATCTATGATAAATACATAGTTAATGGTTACTGCTTCCATAGTTTTCCTTCTATCTTTAAAGAAAAAACAGAAGAAGTAGGATTAACCCAGGATATAGATATTAAAGAGTTAAATGATTTAAAGAAAATAGACTATATTTTTTCTAATCATAACTATAAAAATATTATATCAAGAGACTTAAAAGAGAAAAGTAGAGCGATATATATAACAGATTCCCCTGCTATGGCTTATTACTATGCTTTTAGAAGCCCTGAATATATGGCTGAGATTACTTCTCTTAGTAAATATTATAATTACCTTAAAGACTATAATAAAGACGCTTTTTATCTTAAAGACTATCATAAATGTAAAAGTAATCTAGCATCCCTTTGTCAACATGTTAATATGACTACTAAAGAAGAAACAACTATTCTTAAGACCTTTGATAAAAGGTGGAAAGCTCTTAATTTATCTGAATCACTTCCTTGTATTGCCTTTATTAAAAGAAGTGATTTAGCAAAGGATTATTTATCTAATATCGATGATATTATTAATAGTGTCGATACTATAGATTTAAATATCTTAGTATCTAAAATTACTGATAGTAAGTATCCTATTATAAAAAGATATAGTAATATTAATTCTTTAGATTTAACTGTTATTACTATGCCTAGTTATAGAGAAATAAGGAATAATAAATTTATAATTAAAGATAAACCTAAAACAGTAGCAGCACCTATTACTAGAGAAGCCTATCAAGAAGAAAAAGTCAAAAAAGAAGGATTCAACTTTAATTATAAAAATGCTTTTAGTTATGGAAATGCCAATGTAGTTGCCTTAACAGGACTTCTCTTAATAACATTAGGTATGACTTTAACTATAATTATAAATGTATTAGGAGGTTAAACATGAAAGATATTAAAATAGTATTTATGGGAACACCTGACTTTGCTGTCCCAATCTTTAAAGCCCTTGCCGATAACTACAATGTCGTTGCAGTTGTTACCCAACCAGATAAAAAGGTTGGTAGAAAACAAATTTTAACACCAACTCCAATTAAGGAAGCTAGTGCCCTATATAATATACCGGTATTACAACCAGTTAAGATAAGAAATGAATATGAGGAAGTATTAAAGTATGAACCTGATATGATAGTAACTTGTGCTTATGGACAAATATTACCTAAAGAATTACTTGATTATCCTAAATATAAATGTATTAATGTTCATGCTTCACTACTACCTAAATTAAGAGGAGGGGCCCCTATTCATCATGCTATTATGGATGGTTATGATAAGACGGGTATAACTATTATGTACATGGACGTTAAAATGGATGCAGGAGATATTATTAGTCAGACTGAAACTGCTATCACTAAAGATGATACCCTAGGTTCACTTCATGATAGATTAAGTGAAATGGGTAAAGATTTATTATTAGAAACTCTACCTAATATAATTAGTGGTAATATTAATCCCATTAAACAAGATGAAACTGAAGTTACTTATGGCTATAACATTACTAAAGAAGATGAGAAGATTGACTTTACCAAAACAAACATCCAAGTAGATAACAAAGTTAGAGCCTTAAATCCAACTCCAGGTGCTTATACAACTTTAAATGGTAAAAGAATGAAAGTATATGATGTAAGACTTAGTGACAGATATTATGCTAATACACTTCCTGGAACAATAGTTGGCTTTGAAAAAGATGGTATTAGAGTCGTTACAGGTGATAAAGAAATAATACTAACAGATATCGCTATAGAAGGTAAGAAAAGATGTTTAGTAAAAGATTACTTAAATGGTATAGATAAAAAAGAATTGTTAGGAGTAGTATTAAAGTGAAAGAAAAAAAGAAAAAGGAAGAAAATAAATATATCAAGTTTATTAAAGATTTATATCAAAGTAAAAGAGGAAGAGCCGTACTTTTCTTTATCTTTTATTTTATCTTTTTCTTCGTTTTGATATCTCTAATAAGAACAAATTATAATAGTAATAGAACTGTTGATACATCTAATGATAATAAAGTTAATACTGAATATAAATTAGATGGTATCGAAAGTGGTAATTATCATTTTACAAGGGAAGAAAATATTAATGGAGTAGTAACTAACTTTACAGGAGATAAAAATGATGACAAAATAGAAGGAGTAATGACTAGTAATAATACCTTCTATAATTACTTTATCTATGGTAATATTAATCTAATAAAGACTACTGATAAATACGAAGTAACTAGTGAATTATATCACTTTAATAATATTACTGATGATAACAATATATCTAAATTCTTAGAAAAAGCTTATCTAGTGTCTAAAACAGAGTATGAAAGTGGTAATACTTCTTATAACTATGAGATAACTACAAATACTATAGACTCTATTATTAATAATACTAACCTTGACATTGCCGATATTCCTAATAAAATAACCTTAGAGACTAATGAAGAAGATGAAGTAGTTAAAATTACTTATGATTTAACTAGTTATTCTACATATATTAACAATATGCCTCCTACAACAACAATCACAGTTAGTTATTCTAATTTTGGGGAAATAGAAGATATAGAAATACCAGAAAGTTAAGATAGCTTATACTAAAATAATATTTATAAGAATAAGAAAAATTTGATTTTAATAAAGGAGAAACTTATGAAAAAGAAAAGAAGTATTAAAAAGATTATCATTGGTATTGTAATAGCAGTTGTCATATTTTTAGGATTGATATTCTTTATGGCATATAAAGAATTACAAGAAGAAGATATTTTAAAACAAGAAATAATTAATTACAGTAATAAAGACTTAGCGACAGATGATTATTCTATTAAGGTTAAAACAACAGGAGATAGAGCCTATGTAGAAGAAGCAGTTAAAAAGTATTATAAGAGTCTATCAGATAGTGTTAAAGCGATAAATAGTTATTTAAATGATGAAGAATTAACTAATATATTAACTATTAATAGTCTAAGAAATGATAGTCCTAATTACACAAAGAGTCATGCTCTTATAAGCAATACTAAAAGTAAAGTAACAAAAGAGTTAAAAAATATTAGTAGTCTCTGTGAAGAAGATACTATTAAAAACTTAATAGATAAAGATAAACTTAGTGATAGTGAATATTATTATGATTTTTATCTAGACCTCATGTATACTAAAAAAGATTTAGAAACACTTAAGAGTACTAAAGAACAAATGGAGACTCTATCTAATAATTTAAATGAATTCTTAGATAAAGTAGATGAAATACTAACATTATTAGAAACTAATGCTAATTATATAGAGTATACTGATACAGATATTTATATTAGTGATGATAATATCTTAAATGAATATAATAACTTACTTAATGAGTTAACAAACCTCGCTAATAATATGGCAAATACAGAAAGTGATATTTAATCATTTTCTGTATATTTAAGTAGAAGTTGTATTTTACTTAATACTTTGCCTGCTTTCTGTTATAATATGCTTATTTACATAGCAAAATTTGGAGTTAAAAAGAAAAAACATAAATAAAAATTAATATGATAGACTATATGTAAGGAGAGTATAAGGTATGGAAGGAAAAAATAAGGAATTATTAGAGCAGTTAATGGAAAAAACAAAATCAACAGCTCTTACACTTTTTGATGATGATGTCGACCTAAGTTGTCTGATTGGAAGAATTTATTTATTGCTAGAAGACGTAGTTGAGGATAAACATTCTATAAAAATGGACCTATTTGAAGAGTGTTATAAATATTATACTGATTATTATAAAGAAAAGAAAGAAGCTTTAGAGAAAGAAAGTACAAAAGAAGAAAAAGAAAACAAAAGTGAAGCAGTAGCTAGTAGTGTAGATGGAAATAAAGGAAAAAATGAAGTTGAAGTTAATGTTAATAATCAAGTAGATTATATTCCTGTGGATTGGCAAGGCTCTATTTATGGTGATAATGGGTTCTTTTCTGAATTTAGTAGTATGGGATATAATAAGCACTTGTACCATGTTGCTAATATAGGTAATGCTAAAAATAATGTTAAGATTTATTATGATGCGAATAATAAAGAAACACCTTACATATTAGAAGTACCTTTAAAACAAATTCAAAATAGAATTTGTACTCATAAGGATATGGAACGTGGAGGACATAAATATAATTACTTACGTTTTAGGCTACCTAAATCTATAGTAAACAGTAATTTATCACTTAGTATAGATAGTAAACTACATTTATTAGATGGTAGTGATTTATATGATGCTCTTCATGATGCAAATAAAAGTCATCACGGCATAGATAATGAAATGAAACAAATTATGTTACCTTATTCTAATAGAGAAATAAAGAAACCATCAGAATATGATTTAACTTTTTCTAAAATATTAAAAGAATATTTTTATGATGATGCTGACGTTGTTGACAACTGGTATGCCCGTTTATTTAATTCACTTGAGGAAATAGGTTTTAGTGATGTTGAATCAAATTTAATGATTAATGTAATAAAAAGTAATGATATCCCAACTTTAGATGTCAAAGATGCAATATATTTAAGTAATATTTTAGAAGAAAGTAATATTAATTTTATGATAGGAATTAATGTTGAGCCTCAGTCTAAAAACACAATTAATTTGAAACAAATAGCTCGAGCAAATTATGATGTTTCAAAAGGATTTGACGAAAAACAAAACTATGGCAATCTTACCAGAGGTTATGGAAACTGTTCTTATCCTGTTTTTAATATTAATACTGGACCTAGTATAGACAATGCTTTAGTTTTGACATTAGAAAATGGTTTAAGTTCTAAAGAAAATATAGAAGCATTCTATTATCATATTCAAAACTATGATGTAAAAAAACTTATGGAAGAAGTTATTAAAGGAAGATATTATGGTAATAAAAATAAGATAGAGACTATTGAATATTGGTATAACAGATATTTAGAAGTTGAAAATAAGGTTGCTAAACATCTAGAAGAGTTATATCAAGCTAAATATGGTATGAGTTTTGTAGGAGAAGAGAATATTAAATCTACTACTTCAAAAGAAAGTGGTTTTACTCATCGTTAATAATAATTATGCCATTAAATATCAAATGATATATGCATTTGATATTTTCTTTTTACTTTTTCATGCTTATCAGTTATAATATTTAAAGAAAAGAGAGTGATAAAATGTTTGAAAGCTTAGGAGATAGATTACAAAATGCTCTACATAAGATAAAAGGGTATGGTAAAATTACTGAAGATAATATCGGCGATATGATGAAAGAAATAAGGCTAGCTTTGCTAGAAGCCGATGTTAATTATAAAGTAGTTAAAGAATTTGTTAATAATGTTAAAGAAAAAGCTTTAGGAGAAGAAGTTAGAACTAGTATTAAACCAGGAGATTTATTTGTTAAGATAGTTAAAGATGAATTAACTGAATTACTAGGAGGAGACTCTGCGCCTTTAAACCTTAATGGTAATCCTGCCATACTTATGTTAGTAGGACTACAAGGTAGTGGTAAAACTACAACTATCGGAAAACTTGCCAATTACTTACGTAAGAAAAAAGGTAAAAAGCCTCTAATGGTCGCTTGTGATGTTTATAGACCTGCTGCCATTGACCAGTTAAAACAACTAGGAAAAGAACTTAATATTGAAGTTTATAGTGAAGGTAAAGGTAATCCTGTAGAAATAAGTAAGAATGCCATTAACTATGCTAAAGAAAATGGTTATGACTATGTCCTAATCGATACTGCAGGACGTCTTCAAATAGATGAAGCTTTAATGGATGAGTTAGAAAATATTACTGCAGCGGTGTCTCCACAAGAAACATTACTTGTAATAGATGCAATGATGGGTCAAGATGCTATTAATGTTATAACAGGCTTTAATGATAAATTAAAACTAACAGGAGTAATACTAACTAAATTAGATGGTGATACTAAAGGTGGAGTTGCTCTATCCGTAAGACATTTAACTAATGTACCTATTAAATTCATTGGTGTAAGTGAAAAACTAGATGGACTAGACTCATTTGACCCAGAACGAATGGCAGGACGTATTCTTGGAATGGGAGATATCGTCTCTTTAGTTGAACAAGCAGAAGCTGCTATTGATGAAAAAGAAGCTGAAAAAACTGCTAAGAGAATGCAGCAAGGTAAGTTTGATTTAGAAGACTTCTTATCAACACTAAAACAAATAAAAAAACTAGGACCACTTGAAAACATCTTAAAATTAATACCAGGTGCTAAAAAGATGGGATTAACTAATGTAAATATTCCCCCTAAACAAATGGCTCATATCGAAGCGATAATTCTTTCTATGACTAAAGAAGAAAGAAGAAATCCATCTATTATTAAAGCATCTCGTAAAACCAGAATTGCCAAAGGTTGTGGATTATCAGTATCAGAAGTAAATAAACTATTAACCCAGTTTGAAAATATGAAAAAAATGATGAAACAAATGAAAAATGGTAACTTTAAAATGCCATTTTAGGCAAATAATTTATACACAAATTTCCTAAGTGAATATCTTAATACTAGAGGAGGAAAGTGTATGTTATTTAATAATCAAGCTATCGATATGAATTCTACTATCGATGGTAATAATAATGTCGTTGACCAAGATATGAATATTGATATCAATATGAACAATAATAGTATGGGAATGGGCCAAAATAATATGGAAATGATGGATAGCCAATCTCCAATCATTGAACCAGTACAAGAGCGTCAAATAAATAGAACTTTCGTTCATCAAGTACCTCACGTATGCCCAA
This sequence comes from uncultured Mycoplasmatota bacterium, assembly GCA_946497955.1. GTDB lineage: Bacteria > Bacillota_I > Bacilli_A > RF39 > UBA660 > Onthousia. The sequence continues at coordinate 50,236 of CAMMMH010000004.1, forward strand.
TCCATACAAGAATAGTTAATCATCACATTTTCAAACATACTTATTGTCCTAGATATACTTGCTGTGAAGAAAATGTTTGTTGCAATATTGACCAAGGTTCATGTTGTAACTTTCGTTAAAAGCCAAGATAACCATCTTGGTTTTTACATGACTAAATTTAAAATTATCAATTGATAATTTTAATATCTTATGTTATTATAATTACAGGTGATGAATATTGGATGTTACAGCAATAATAAATTTATTACATAAGTCAGTCTCTAACAAAGATTATGATTTTGTTCCTACTGCTAAAAATAGAAACTCTAGAAGAAAATATGGACTAACTTTGTATGATATTGAAGATTTTTTAAAATCTATTACTGAGGAAGATTTAGTAAGTGGACCAGAGATAGATAGAGATATGCCTAGTGAAAAAGTATATATTTTCATGAAAGAAATAATTACAGGAGTAACTTTCTATGTTAAAATAAAAAAAGATAGTAAAGTTACTTATGATAGGATAAAAATATTATCTTGTCATGAAGCTGAGTATTAATTAGGAGGGATTACCATGAAAAATAATAACTTAAGAGTTAGAAAAGTCAAAGTGCAAGTTAAAGACAAAATTATTTCTTATGATGAGTATTATTTAGTAGATGAATTTGGTGAAGAAATATTTAATAGAGAGATAGAAATAGAAAATGATAATAGATTATATAATACTTATAAAAAACAAAAAAACTTATTAACAAGCACAGAAATAAAAGAAATAAGAAAAAAATACGGATTAACACAAAAAGAATATGCTTTTATTATAGGAGTGGGCGAAATAACTATTCATCGTTTTGAAAAAGGAGCGATTCAAACAGAAGCAGTTGATTCTATAATGAGATTATCAAATAATCCTAATAATATGTATTTTCTACTTTTGAAAAACAAAAATAACATAACCGACTCATTATATAAATCAACTTTAAATAAAGTACAAGAATTAATGACATTAAAGAGACATGAACTTATAGATATAAATGCATTTGATAAAAAACTATTATCCTTTAAAGAAGAGAATGCAATTGATGTAGCAGAAAATATTATAAAAATATATAACGAAAAAGTTGATAAATTGGTAAAAGAATATAATATTGTTCCTGAATATATAACCAATTTAAAATTACAAAAATTATTATATTATGTTCAAGCTATTAGTTTACAAGTCTTTGAAAAACTAGCTTTTAAAGAAAAAATAATGGCATGGTCATATGGGCCGGTTGTGAATGAAGTATATCAAAAATACAAAGAAAATCATAGCAATGAAATTAAAATTGACGGAAAAGTTAAAAAAATATCAAGTGGTTTAGAAAAAGTAATTAATGAAGTTATCGATAGTTACGGAAGTATGGAGGCAAACAAGTTAATTGATTTTACCCATGAGGAAGAACCATGGAAAAATACAGAAATAAATAAAGAAATTAAAACAGATATAATAAAAGAATACTTTAATAAAGTTTATGAAGTTTAAATATTAATAATATATTCTTATTTACATGTTAAAAAATGTCTAATTATGTCATATCACTTGTAAAATATTCTTTATAATTATAAGATAATAATAAGGAGTGTGATACAAGTGAATTATCCATCTATTGATAAATTACTTAATATTGTAAGTTCTAAGTATGAATTAGTTCATATCGCTGCAAGACGTAGTAAAGAAATGACTAAAGATGAACACTATCAACTAGCCTTAAACCAATATAAATGTGAAAAAAATATTGGTAGAGCCTTAGAAGAGATATTAGAGGGAAAATTAAAAGTAGTTGAAAAAGAAAACTAATAAGAAACACATATCACAGTTTGGTATGTGTTTTATTATTTAAATTAACTATTTAATGTGATAGAATGACTGTAGAGGGGGAATTAATAATGCTAAATGATTTATGCTTTGAAATAATAGAAACCTGTCCTAATAATTGTTTATTTTGTTCTTCTTGTTCATCTATCAATAAAAAAAGAATGATAGATTATAAAAAGTTTAAAGAAGTAATAGATTATTTTATTAGTATAGGCGGAATAAAAGAAATATCTATATCTGGAGGAGAACCTCTATTACATCCTGAACTATTAAGGATGATTAGATATTGTAAACTAAATAATATTAAAACAGTCTTATTCACTAGTGGTATAAAACTAAGAACTAAAATGACAGAAGAAGATAAAGAAATGTTAGAGTTCAATCTAAGAAACCAGTATAAGTCATATTTATCTGAAGGTATGTCTAAAGAAGAGTTTGATATATTGATTGCAAAGCAAATGAAGATTTACTTATGGTATAATGAAAAAACTTTTGATTCTCTATCATCATTTGACTGTAAACTATTAAAAGAAAGTGGACTTGATAAAATTGTTTTTGACTTTGAAGCTTGGAACAAAAATGTATATGATAAAATTATGGGAACTAAAGATTTATTTGATTTAGTAACATTATCAATGATAAAATCAAAAAGTGCTGGACTTAATACCGATGCTCATTTCATTCCTACAAAAATTAATTACAAAGAACTCGCTGATATTATTGAAATGCTTAATGTTGCAGAGTTTGATGAGTTAAGCATTCTTAATTTTGTTCCCCAAGGAAGAGGTAAAACAAATGAAGATTTACTATCTTTAACAGAAGAAGAATTTAGAGAGTTTCTTGAAATCTATGAAAAATGTAAAAATGAATTTAAAGGAAATTTACGAGTAGGTATCCATTTACAAGAAGAAGATACTCATAAGTGCACAGCAGGTTTATCTAAACTAGTTATTAAATATGATGGAACAGTTTTACCATGTGCAGCCTTTAAAGAATATGATTTAAAAACACTTAATAGTATGGGAATAAAAACACCTAATATCTATACTAATTTAGAAGAAGTAGAAATACATAGTGGTACTAGAAAGAAGCCTTTATGTAAACAGTTATATCATTTTAATAAAGTAATTAAATAAGGAGAAAAATATGAAAATAGAAAAGTTTAAGAAAAGACCTAATGGTCTATATACTATATATTTAGATAATTTTAATAGTTATGACTTCTATGAAGAGATAATATTAAAGTATGAGTTACTAATAACTAAGACTATAGAAGAAGATGAACTTAATAAGATAATTAAAGATAATAAAAACTATGAAAGTTATTATGAGGCCCTAAAGACTTTAAAAAGAACTATTAAAACTAAAGAAGAGATAAGAAAGCTCTTAACTGAAAAAAAATATAGTAAAGAAAGTATATCCTTTGCTATCAACACTTTAGAAAAACAAGGTTATATTAATGATAAGAACTATGCTAAAAGTTATGTTCATAATGCTATTATAACTACTAATAAAGGCCCTAAAAAAATAGAGCAGGAATTAATTAAAAAAGGAATAACTTCTCTTGATTATAATGAAGCCCTAGATGAGTTTACGACCATCTTAGAAAAAGAAAAAATAGAGAAGTTAATCTCTAAGAAAATAAAATCTAATCATAATAAGAGTGCTAAAGTCTTAAAACAAAAACTAGGGCTAGATTTAATCAATAATGGTTTTCACCAAGATATAATAAAAGAAGTATTAAACTCTACTGTTATAGAAGAAAATAATGATATTGCAAAAAAAGAATATCAAAAGTATTATAATAAATTAAGTAAAAAATACTCTGGTAAGGAACTAGAGTATAAATTAAAACAAAAGATGTATAGCTTAGGTTTTAAGATGCCAAAAGAATAGAGATAACTTTAATTGCTATCTCTTTTATTAATTAGGCTATCTTCTTAGATTTTTGATGCCCTTTATATTTGTTTCTTGTATCTATTATATAGTTTTTACTATCTTCTATAACTTTTCTACCTATTACTAGCAAATCATCTTTTTCAATTCCATAAGCTTTAAGCATAGTTACGAATAAAGGAGCAGACCAAGCTTCACTTTCATCCTCTTTAACAATCGCTCTTTCAAATTCATAAGGTGTATTTATAGTTCTTTGCATAGAAGAATACTTTACTAATAGACTAAGCTCTCTTATTTGTAAAATATCAAATAAATCATTAGTATTAGCTTTTCCATTTTCTTTAAGGTAATTATGCAATATAGTAGTTGCTTTTATTATATGGTCATTACCTTCAATACCATATTCATGATTTACCATTCTAACAAAAGCTTTTGCCCCTGTTATCATTCTTGTACATTTACTCCATGCATAAAGAAGTTCTAAAGAATCATTACCTTTAATTTCGTCTTCAACTATTTTATTACGTAATTTCTTTTTTGTTTTATCATCACATGGTTTTTGAAGCTTAATGGCTTGTTCCTCTATTCCATTTTTTATAATATCTCTCCAAATAAAGAAATCCTCTGTTGTTTTAATATATGGAAATTCTTTAAAATCTTTTTCTACTTGTTCATAAATAGGAATTAATCTTTGCTTAGTTTCTTCAGTTATATCTTTTCTCATAATATCATCCCTTTCTTTTCTTGTGTCGCATATTATACTACAAAAACTTTATTTTGTCAAAAAAGAGAAGTAACATAAACAGTACTTCTCTTAAATATTAAATTTTTTATTTCTAACTAGCAGTTGAACTATTATTAACACTATCTAATAGTTGTTGCATTAAATCATCATAATCTTTCTTTAGACTATCATCATTAAACTTAATACCTGCTTCTTCTCTAATAGCAATCAAAGCATTATATCTTAAAGATGCATCTTCATTTAGTTTATCATCAGCAAGTGTTTTTATAATATCATCTTTAACTTTCTTTAGTTTAGGTTTACTTTTCTGATCAACTTTAAGAATTATATGATAACCAAAACTAGACTTAACAGGCTCTTCTGTATATTTTCCTTTTTCAAGGTCAATTGAGGCATTTAAGAAAGCTTCATCCATATTATCATCTCTATTGAAGTAATCAATTAAGCCTCCATCACTAGCACTACCAGTATCATCAGAATACTTTTTAGCAAGTTTTGCAAAATCTGCTCCATCATCTAATTGTTTAATTAAGTCTTCTGCTTTCTTCTTAGCTTTATCTTCAGCTTCTTGTTTTTCTTCAGTAGACATATCATCATTAGTATCAGGTTTAATTAAGATATGTCTAACTTTAATATCACCGATAACTTCATCATCATAGTATTTTTGGATCTCATCATCAGTAACACTATTCTTTACATAGTCTTCAATTGCTAAATTCCTCTTATATTCAAGTGATAACATATCTCTTAACTCATCTTCATCTTCAACACCTAAATATTGCTTTATAGCAGCTTGAAAAGCCTCATCATCATTATTATATTGACTCTTCATCTGTTCAATCTGAGAATTAATTGTTTCTTTTTCAGTATCATCAGTTTTATACTTCTCATCAAATAATTGATGATCTATCATATCAACTAAAACACTAATACCATATTTATCCCTTAATTCTTCATATAGAGCATCTGCTGTAATCTTTCCTTCATCAGTTTTAACTACTGTATTGTTATCTTTAAGTTCAGCCTTATTTCCACAACCAGTAACTAAAAGACAAATTGCAAGAAGAGAAGCAGTCGCTTTAACTATTTTTTTCATTTAATTTCCTCCTTATCAGTTCATTAAATATCATAGCATTAACTTAACTAACTTGCAAATAAATAAAGCAAATTTATCACACTTTTTTATTAATTACCATAAAATAATGTGAACACTAGAAAAAAGGAGGATTAAGTTATGGGTAATTGTAATTCAAGCAGTGCTATAGTTCTAGTATTATTTATCTTACTAGTTATAATTATAGGTGCCTATATCTAAGATATAATAAGGAGGTGTAAAAATGTCTTGTTCAAATAATCAAACAGTAACTACAAGCTGCTGTACATCTAGACCAAGAAATAGTTTTGTAATCATAATTGTATTATACATCTTACTAGCTATTATCTTAGGTTCTTGTATGACTTATTAATTAAGAAGCTCTTTATTAGAGTTTCTTTTTGTATTATATAAAGAAAATTGTTAATAATAATATAGAAAAGAGCGTGATACTTATGTATTATTATTTAAATAATTTTCTTTTTTTCGCTATCCTAGGATTTATTTATGAAAATATATTACAGTTAATATTTACAGGAGATTTTACTAGTAATCCTTTTTATGGACCTTGGATGCCCATATATGGCTTTGGAGTAATTATCATGATTTTTTTAACTAGATTAATATTTAATAATTTAAAGATAAAAAGATGGCAGAAAATAATTCTTTTATTTATAAGTGTAACAGTTATATTAACAATTATAGAATTAGTAGGAGGATATTTAACAGAGTTTATTTTCCATAAAAGTTTTTGGGATTATACAGATATGAAATATAACTTTGGTAAATACATATCTTTAGAAGTAAGTCTAGTATGGGGTACAGCATGTCTCATATTTCTTTATATAGTAAAACCTCTAACAGATAAATTTATCGAAAAAATCCCTAAGTTTATTTCTATTATTCTTCTAGTTCTAATCATAATTGACTTTATCTTTAGTTTCTTCTTAAAATAGAATATAATCGCAAAAATACGAAAAATAAAAAGTTTTGCGACTCTAGCCGTAAAACTTTTAACTATGAGTAAAGTAAACTCTCTACTCAGTTTTTAACTTTTCATAAACATCTTTAATATCACTAACTTCGCTACTATCATAAGTACATTTAAAACTATCACTATTATATCTTGGTATTAAATGAATATGATAGTGTTTAACATCTTGACCATAATCATTATTTTGACAAATAGTTAAACCATCAATATTAAGTTTTTCTTTTAAGATAGGATAAATCTTAGTCTTAATAGTATCAATCATATAAGTAATAACTTCATTAGGTGTACTAAATAAATTTTCATAATGTTCTTTAGGTATTACTAAAGTATGACCATCACTATTAGGATTAACATCTAAGAAAGCTAGAACTTTATCATCTTCATATACTTTATAAGATGGAATATCTCCTTTAATTATTTTACAAAATAAACAATTATTCATATGTTTTTCCTCCTTCAACTATCTTTATTATACCATTATTATCAAAAGTAACACTATAATTATTTGTATTTAAGCCATTACTTAAGGCAATACTATTAAAACTATTAATTAAATTGTTAAGATAAACATCATCTAAACTATCAACTTTAACATAATAACTAACAGAGTAGTATCCTGTATTATAAATATTACCTTCTAAGATATCTATCGCTTCAGCTTTGCTATACTTATCTAAATCTTTAAACTCTATCTTAATGTTTTGAAAGTTAGTATTTTTAAAAATCTCTTTATATTTATCTAAAACCTCTTTACTAGCATTCTTCAACACTTCTTTACCTTTTACATAATTCTCTTTATAATTATCAGTTATCTTATTATTTAAAGAAGTAATAGTAAAATTTAACTCTTCATAATCTTTATTATAATAAGTAATACTATAACTATTATCATCTTTACTATATTTTAAGTCTCCACAAGATACATCTAAACCCTTATAGTTTTCTTCATAATAAGTATTAATATCTTCTTCTACAGTCTTAGACTTTATACTAGGTACTTTTTCTCTAACAATAATAATACCAAAAAAGATAATTACAAGGCCAAAAAGCAATGCTTGTCCTAACATTAAACTATTCATTTTTCTTTTACTCATATAACTCACTATCCATTCATTTATTATTTTACCAAAACCTTTAAATATAAGCAATTATGTGTTATACTAAGCATGTCTTTTAACATAAATATTGACAATTTAATAATATATTTTATCATACAATTAGAAAGGGTGATAATATGTTTAAAATAGATAAGTTGAGTGTATTAATAAAAGATACTGATAGAAAGATTTTAAAAGACTTTTCTCTTACCATAAATGATGGAGAAATACATGCTATTATGGGACCTAATGGCGTAGGTAAGAGTACTTTATCTAAAGTAATAATGCACCATCCTGATTATGTTATTAATGCTGGTACCATTACTTATAATGATAAAGTTCTTAATAACCTAACTACTGATGAAATAGCAAGACTAGGAATATATTTACTTATGCAAGACCCATCTATTATTGATGGTGTAAGTAATAGTGAAGCTTTAAGAACTGCTTTAAAAGAAAGAGGTAGTGATACTAATTTATATACTTTTATTACTAAGATGAAAAAAGAATTAGACTCCCTAAATCTACCAAAAGATGTTATGCATAGGTCTATTAATAAAGGTTTATCTGGTGGTGAAAGAAAGAAAAATGAAGTCTTAGGACTAAAAGTCTTAACACCTAGTTTTATTATTTTAGATGAATTAGATAGTGGACTAGATGTAGACAGTCTAAAAGTAGTTGCCAAAAACATTAATGAATATTTAAAAGAACATCAAGATACCAGTGTCTTAATTATTACTCATTATAGTAGAGTTCTAGATTTAATTAAACCAGATTTTGTTCATGAAATGAAAGATGGTAAGATAATCAAAACAGGAGATATTACTCTTGCCAAACAAATAGAAAAAACAGGTTTTACTGGGGTAAATGAAGTGGAGTCAAGTGAAAATCATGAATAATATATTATTAGATAGTACAGTTTGTTTTAATAAAGAAGGTACTTTTAAACTAGAACTAGATAAAGATACTACTATTAATATTGAAAGTGATAATGTAAAACTATATCTTGTAACAAAAAATAATATAAAAGTTGATTTTAATATTAAAAGTTCTACAACTATTTATAATATTACAGAAGAAAGTATTACTGTTAATATTAATATCTATAACAAAGCTAAACTAGATTTTTATAATATGACTGTTACTGATAAAAAGATAACTAATGAAGTAAATGTTTATCATCAAAATAAAGAGACTATAAGTAATGTTATATGTCATGGTATTAGTTATGATAAAGGAGATTTAAAGTTTAGTGTTAATGGCTATATTAAAAAGGGTATGATAGGTTCTATTTGTAATCAGTCCAGTAGAATAATTAACTTAGATGAGGGTAAGAGTTTAATAGAACCAAATCTCTTTATCGATGAGTTTGATTCTGTTGCCAATCACTCTGCCTATACAGGCCCCTTTGATAATAAGTTATTATTCTATTTAGAAACAAAAGGAATAAGTAAGAAAGAATCTTTTAATCTTCTTTTAAATGGATTTATGAAGATGGTAGAGTTACCTAAAGATTATGAGAGTGTACTTGATAATATTTTAGATAAAGTAATGAGGAGGTGATTATTATTAATCGTGAAGATTTTCCTATTTTAAATAATGATATAATATATTTTGATAATGGAGCGACTACTCTAAAACCTAAATGTGTAGTTGAAGCGATGAATGATTATTACTATAATTATGGAGCAAATATTCATAGAGGAGATTATAAAATATCTTTAAGAGCAAGTGAAGAATATGAAAAAGTTAGAGATAAAGTAAAAGACTTTATAAATGCTAAAAGTAGTAAAGAAATAGTTTTTACAGCAGGTGATACAGATTCTCTTAATAAGATAGTCTTTGGCTTTATGAAAGATTATTTAAACGAAGGTGATGAAGTCTTACTTACAAAAAGTGAACATGCCTCAAACGTCTTACCTTGGTTAGAGTTATCTAAAGAAAAAAAGATAAAGATAAGTTATATACCTTTAAATGATAATCATGAATTAACTCTAGAAGCTTTAACTGATACTATAACAGATAAAACTAAAGTAATCTCTATCGCTCATATTACTAACGTTGTAGGAGATGTAAGAAATATTCATGAGATAAGTAAAATCGCTCATAAAAACAATATAATATTAGTAGTAGATGGTGCCCAAAGTGTTCCTCATATGAAAACAGATGTTATTAAAGACGATATTGACTTTTTAACATTTTCAGTTCACAAAATGTTAGGACCAACTGGAGTAGGGGTACTTTATGCTAAAGAAGAATATTTAGAAAAGATGAGACCTATAGAATATGGGGGAGGCATGAATCAATATTTTGAAGTAACAGGAGAAGTAGAGTATAAGAGCATTCCAACAAGATTTGAAGCTGGAACTCCTCCTATCGCTGAAGTAATAGGATTAGGCTCTGCCATTGATTATTTACAAACAATTGGTATGGATAAAATCTATGAATACGAAAAAGAACTAAAGAGATATCTTGTCTCTAAACTAGAAAGTAATACTAAAGTAATTTTATATAACAAAAGTACTGATAGTGGTGTCCTAGCATTTAATCTAGAAGGAATATTTAGTCAAGATACAGCCATTTACCTAGACCATTATAATATCTGTGTAAGAGCAGGTAATCATTGTGCCAAAATCTTAAAAGATGAAATAAATATTAAAAATACTTGTCGTATCAGTTTATATTTTTATAATACTAAAGAAGAAATAGATAAGTTAGTAGAAGTCTTAGAAAAGTCTGATGATTTATTTAAAGTAATATTGTAGGAGGTATTTATGGATGCAGAATTAAAAAGAGAAATAATACTAGATAATTATAATAATCCTTATCATAAAGGACTAAAAAATGAAAGTGGTTATAAAAAAGCGAATACTAATAATGAATCTTGTATTGATAATATCGATATAGAACTAAAAATAGAAGATGGTAAGGTAGTAGATGCTAACTTTGATGGTGAAGCATGTGCAATCTCAACTTCTGCTACCTCTATTTTCTTAAGAAAAATAATAGGGAAGAGTGTTGATGAAGTTAAAGATTTAATAGAAAACTATGAACATCTAATCGATGAAAAAAATTATGATGAAGAAAAATTAGGTGAACTTATGGCTTATGACACTATCTATATGCAACCTAATAGAAAACACTGTGCCCTTCTTCCTGTCGATACAATTAATAAGATTCTAAAGGAGGAAAATAGTGGAGATTAAGGGACTAACCAAAGAGAATATTTTAAAAATATCAGAACATAAAAAAGAAGCAGATTGGGTCAAGGATTATCGATTAAAGTCATATGAATATTTTGAAAAAATGAATAAAGACTTGCCTTTTGGGCCTAAGTTTAAACTTAACTTTGATGATATTATTTACTATAAGAGTGCAACTGATGAATTAACTGATGACTGGTCTAAAGTAATGAAGCCAATTAAAAGTGAATTAGATAAACTAGGTGTCCTTGAAAGTGAACAATATATGGCTGGTATGGGTGTTCAATATGAAAGTGAAGTAATCTATCATAATATGCTTAAAGAACTTACTGACAAAAAAGTAATCTTTACATCAATTGATAATGCCATTAAAGAGCATCCTGACCTTGTTAAAAAATACTTTGGCAAGATAGTTAAAAACACAGATAATTTATACGCAGCCTTAAATGGTTCTGTATTTTCAGGAGGAAGTTTTATTTATATACCACCTCATACTAAACTAGATAGACCACTACAAAGTTACTTTAGAATTAATAGTAAAGGAATGGGGCAGTTTGAAAGAACTTTAATTATTGTCGATGATAATAGTGAACTTCATTATATCGAAGGATGTACCGCTCCTACTTATGCTACTTCATCACTTCACGCTGCCGTTGTTGAAATCTATGTTGGAAGAAACAGTAAATGTCGTTATACTACTATTCAAAACTGGGCTCCTAATGTTTATAACCTAGTTACTAAAAGAGCCTTAGTCGAAGAAAATGGTACAATGGAGTGGATTGATGGTAATATCGGTAGTGCTTTAACTATGAAATATCCTTGTTGTATCTTAAAAGGAGATAATTCTACTGGTACTTGCATTAGTATCGCTGTCGCTAGTAATAATCAAATCCAAGATACAGGAGCTAGAATGATTCATTTAGGTAAAAATACTAACAGTAAGATAATCTCTAAAAGTATTGCAAGAGGTGGAGGTAATGCCACATATCGTGGAGATGTTAAGATTAAAGAAGATGCCACTAACTCATACTCTATGATAAAATGCGACACTTTAATACTAGATAAAGATAGTGTAAGTGATACTATACCTACAAATATAGTCTCTAATAACACTAGTACTATTGAACATGAAGCGACTGTTTCTAAGATAAATGATACTAATATTTTCTATTTAGAAAGTAAAGGAATACCTAAAGAAACTTGTGAAGAATTAATCGTTTTAGGCTTTCTAGAAGAGTTTAGAAAAGAACTACCTATGGAGTATGCTGTAGAACTAAATCAACTTTTGAAAAAAAACTTGTAATTTTGCAAATTCAAGACATTTTAGCTTCGAATTTTTAAAAAGTCCCTAGTGAAAATTGAAAATTGAGAGCAAAAAAGTCTTGAATTTTTAATTTTCTCTTTTTGCATAGATTTTAAAACTGTGCTACCTTAGTTGCGAAAGGAGGAATTGTATGTTAAATAGCTTAATTTTAGTAGGCCGTCTAACTAAAGATATCGACATTAAAGAAACAGAATCTGGTAAGAAAGTAGGCACTCTTTCTTTAGCAGTACCACGTTCTTTTAAGAATATGGATGGTGTTTATGAGACTGACTTTATAAACTGTACTCTTTGGGAAGAGAAAGCTAAACTTACTAAAGAGTATTGTAAAGTTGGAGATATTGTAGGTATTAGAGGACGACTTCAAAGTAATATTATTAAGACAGAAGAAGGCTCAAGATACTTTTTAGAAGTAGTTGCAGATAAAGTCACTTTTCTGTCAAATAAGAAGAAAAACAATGTCAAGAATACCGATAATTAGCCATTTTTAGACTTATTTTTCAATAATTTTGAATTTTTAGTTGACTTTTGCTATTAAAAAGATTTATAGTTTAGTAAACAATTAATTAAGGAGAGACAAATATGCTTTTAAGTAAACGTTTAAAAGAGTTGCGTATCTCAAACGGATTAACGCAACGAGAGTTGGGCGAGCGTGTAAATGTTACAAAAGTAAGTATTTGTTGTTATGAAAACGGCACAAGAGTCCCAACTTTAGACACATTAACTAAATTAGGAAAGGTATTAGATGTAGATGTTGATTATCTATTAGGCTATGATAATCCTGTTAAGCCTAAAGGTAAAAATAAAAATATTACTAGTATGGCTAAAGAAGAGATAGACTTCATTAAAGAATTAAGAGAAATAGAATCTCTTCATCAATTAATATTAGAAGATCCTAAAAAGGCTCTTGAGCTTATAAGTAAGAGGTTAGCTAACTAATCTCTTTTTCTATTATAGAAAATGTAAAATATTGTGAAGTCTCTTGTAATTATAATTTTTTTTAACTATTATTAAATTAGGTGATGATAATGATATTAGATATAATAAGTAAGAAAGCTAATAATTATGAACTAACTAAAGAAGAATTAGAAACGATTCTTTTGGGATATTTAAATGATGAAGTAAAAGACTATCAAATGAGTGCTTTTCTAATGGCAATATGTATTAATGATATGAGCGACAGTGAGGTATTCGCTCTTACTGATATTTTTATTAAAAGTGGAGATATCCTAGATTTAAGTTTTATAGATAAAATTAAAGTAGATAAACACTCCACAGGTGGCGTAGGAGATAAAACTACTTTAATCGTCGCACCTTTGGTAGCAAGTTGTGGAGTTCCCGTTATTAAAATGAGTGGCAGAGGCTTAGGTTATACAGGAGGTACTATAGATAAGTTAGAGTCAATTCCTGGCTTTAAAGTAGATTTAACAGAAGAAGAGATAAAAAAACAAGCCCAAGATATAGGAATTGTTATAACTAGTCAAACTAAAGACCTTGCCCCTTTAGATAAAAAAGTATATGCCCTTCGTGATGTAACTGCAACTACTAATTCTATACCTTTAATCGCTAGTAGTATTATGAGTAAAAAAATAGCAGGTGGAGCGGATAAGATAGTTATAGATATTAAAGTAGGAAATGGAGCTTTAATTAAAACAATAGAAGAAGCTGAAAGATTATCTAGCTTATTAATTAAAATAGGTACATATTATCAAAAAGAAGTTAGAACAGTTATATCTAATATGGATAGACCTCTAGGACATAACATTGGTAATAAATTAGAAGTCATAGAAGCTCTTGATGTTTTAAAAGGAAATGCTAAAGGAGAACTTCTAGATTTATCTCTTAAATTAGCTAGCGAAATGGTATCTTTAGGCAAAGAGATTTCTGAAAAGAAAGCTAGGGAAGAAGTTGTTGAAAATTTAGAAAATGGAAAAGCGTTAAATAAATTTTTAGAATTTGTTAAATATCAGCATGGTAATATTGATAAATTAGAAGTAGATGCTAAAGTCTACAATATAAAAGCTAATAAAAATGGCATATTAAAAGATATTAATGCTTTAGCAATTGCCAAACTAAGTGAAAAATTAGGAGCAGGAAGGAAAGATAAGGATGACAAAATAGATTATAATGCAGGAATTGTTATTAAAAAAGAAATAGGTGACAAAATAAAAGAAGGAGATATTTTAGCCAGTTTGTATACAAATATTGACAACAAAGAATTTAATCTTGAAAGAATCTTTGAAATTTCTTGAAAAAAATAATTCCTTTTGTTATACTCTATATAAGGTAAGGTGATTATATGAGTTCTAAAATGAATCAGAGAAGTCAAATAAAGAAAAGTAAAACTAAAAGGAGCGAAGATAAAATGGAGAAGGCCATGAATGACGTAAAAAAAATAGGTATTATATCTTGTTGCCTAGTAGCAGTATTACTGGTAATAGGAGTGTTTATTGATGCTGATGAAAGCTATGCTGCAGGATTCTTAGAACAACTACCAGATAGCTTCTATTCAGGAAAGACTACAGAAATGCAACATTTAATAAGTGATATATCATTACCAAGAGAATTTTATGGAACTAGTGGTAATGATAGATTGAGTTACATTTATTGTATGGATCATCGTCTTGGCATGATAGGTGCTACTGTAGATAATCCAAGCCTTGCTCATTTATATGAGAAGGGGTCATCTGTTAAATCAAGTTTTAGTTTAGGAGAAAGTGGACGCAGTACAACTTATAATGGCTTGATTTATATCCTACAAAACGATACTATTACAGGAGATGGAGCTACTGATTATTACATTACTCAACTTGCTGTATGGTGGTATTTAGATAGAGCAAATGGTTTTGATGATGATTACAATTATACTTCTTATGATTTATCTAGTGCTACAACTAGCGAAGAAAATAAATATGATAGTGGTGGTAATTATACTTTCTATAACAATATATCAGCAGCTGATAAAGACACAATTGCAGCCGATTCCAATTATGGACAATATGTAGTTAACTTAGTAAATGGTGCAGTTGCTAATCAAAATAATTATAATGGCAGTCTTGGTACTCAAGATATTACAATAGATACATCTAATATTACATATACAATAAATAATGATTACTTAGAAACTAATGTAATTAGACCTACTAGTACTAATGCTAGTCTTGAAAGTTATTCAATTCAAATTAATAATTCTGTTGGTAATGTAGAAATACTTGATGAAAATAATAATCCACTTAGTGCTAATAATATTAGTGCTACTCAAGGATTTAAACTAAGGGTACCAATTAGTGAAGTTCAAACTGAAAATTTTAAAGCAAACATTACAGTTGTAGGATATTTTTCAAACTTTTATGACGCTTATGTTTATAATCCTAATCCAACTGATCACTCTGGAGTACAATTACAAAGAGCTTTACTTGGTCTTATTGAAAGACCATCAGCTCCTACAACAATTGATTTAGAAGCACCAACGATACCAGTTCCTAATACTAATAGTACATCTTACTTAATTTATGGAATTGGTGCACTAATTGTAATAGCAGGTATTGTCTTAATAGTTGTGGCTAAAAGACCAAATAATGCAAAGAAAAAATAAAAACATAAAAAGCCAACTCTTTAAAGTTGGCTTTTTCTTCCTTATAATAGGATTATTAGTGATTATTAGTAACCCTTTAAAGAAATTAAAAGAAGAAGTTTTCGAAGAAATGAGACTTGCTATTTTTCAGTCAAATATAAATAAAAATAATAATGATAACACAACTATTAATAATGTAAATACCGAAAATTTAGAGGTAACTGTAGAAAATAATGAACAAGCAAAAGCAAATGATAAAAAAGCTAATTACTCATATATTGGAGAATTATCAATTCCTAAAATAAAACTTAGAAGAGGTTTTGTTTCTAAAGAATCTCGCTATAATAATATTGAGTATAATATAACAGTAGCTAATGAAGCTAATTATCCTGATGTTCCCCTTGGTAACTTTATCCTTATGGCTCACTCAGGTAATGCCTATATCTCATTCTTTGATAAACTATATAAATTACAAATAGGTGATGAAGCTAGTGTTAGTTATAATGCTGTTACCTATAATTATCGCTTGACTAATATCTATAATCAAGCTAAAACGGGTACTGTAGCAATCTATCGTAATCCTAATGTTAAAACCTTAACATTAATTACTTGTACTCATAATGATGATTATAATCAAACAATCTACATCTTTGAAGAAATATAAGAATAAAAAGGAGAAATGTTTATGGACTTAAGTATAATAGATCAATTAATAACATTTATAACTCTTCCCTTTCAATCTTTTTTAACGATTGAAATACTTTTAATATTCCTTCTTATTCTTATATTTTTAATATACAATGAAAAAAGACAAAATAAGAAAGTTAAATATGCTATAACTGCACTCATAATTTTTTTCTTTTCCTTACTAGCCTTTTATTTTTCAGAAGATATAGTAACAGTTCTAAGTGAAATTGTTAAAACTATTATGAGATGTTTCTATTTTCCTAATATTGTCTTTTATATTTTAACAGCGATAATCTCTTTAGTTATACTAATATATACTATCTTAAAAAATAATCTAACTAAACTAAATAAAATTATTACCTATATTTTTACCCTTATTCATCTATACTTATTTACTAATTTTATATCACTAGCAATTATCAATAATACTTCTTTAACAAATACTGCTAATATTTATCAACATGATAATATGTTTATAATAGTTTTATTTAGCCAGATTATCTTTATAATACTAATACTTTACAAAGTAATCTATCATTTTTGTTATATTAGACATAGTAAATTGAAAAATACAAAGTAAAATGATATAATGTCTAGGAAGTGAGGTTATTATGAAGAAAAAATTAACTAAATTCAAAGATAAAATTATTAAAAATTTAAAAAGAATAAAAGAAGAAAAGATGATAAGTAAATATTTTAAAGATAATAGACTTTTTCTTGTCTATGTTTTAGTGTGTGTTCTAAATTCTACTTTACTAAGAATATTTACAATGCCGACAATGGAAAACTATCTATCTTTTAAACCTATTGTCGCAGATATAGCAGTTGTTACTATTATAGGTTCTTTTTCGTACCTTTTTAAAGGAAAGAAAAGATATGTTTATCTACTAGTATGGGCTATTATCTTTACAGCAATTTGTACAATTAACTCTGCTTATTATACATTCTATACATCATTTGCAAGCGTATCTATGTTATCTCTTACCCAATATATCGGTGAAGTAGGGGATGCAGTTGTAGAAAATGTCTTACAATTAAAAGACTTAGTCTATATATTTCCTCTTATTTTCTTCATCTATTACTATCATCGTCTTGCTAAAAAAGATAAATATAAAATTTATACTAAAGAAAAAAGACTTAAGAAGTTTAAAAATACTATTATAACAGGTGCAATTATTCTTGTCTTATTTATAGTTTCTCTATCAAGTCTAGAAATAAGTAGATTTGTTAAACAATGGAATAGAGAATATATAGTTATGAGATTTGGTATTTACTTATATCAAGGAAATGACATTGTCGCTAGTATAAGACCACAAATATCTGCCATGTTTGGGTATGACGATGCTAAGAAAGAATTTACTGAGTATTACAAAGATAGACCTAATGAACAAGATTATACAAATGAATATACTAATGTTCTTGAAGGACGTAATGTTATCGTAATCCATGCTGAATCAATGCAAGGAATCGCTATTAATAGAACATTTAATGGCGAAGAAGTAACTCCTAATTTAAATAGATTGATTAAAGAAGGAATGTACTTTGATAACTTCTATTCAGAGGTTAGTGTAGGAACAAGTAGTGATACTGAATTAACTTATAATACAAGTCTAATGCCTACTCAAAATGGTACCGCTTTCGTAAGTTACTTTGATAGAACTTATATCTCAACACCATCTTTACTTAAAGAAAAAGGCTACTATACTTTCAGTATGCATGCTAATAACGCTGACTTCTGGAATAGAAGAGCTATGCATGAGTCTTTAGGATATGATAAGTTCTATAGTAAAGAAACATATGATGTTGATAAAGATAATATTATTGGACTAGGATTATCTGATAAATCATTCTTTGCCCAATCAGTAGAAAAGTTAAAGAAAATAAGTAAAGAACATGATAAATATTATGGTTATATCATTACCCTTACAAACCATACTCCATTCTCTGATACTGATAAATATGGAGAATTCCCTGTTACCATGAAAACAACTATAACTAATGAAGATGGTACAACAGAAGAAGTAGAAGCTCCATACTTAGAGGGCACTAAACTAGGTAATTACTTTAAATCAGTTCATTATGCTGATGCTGCTTTAGGAGAGTTCTTTAGTGAAATGGATGAAGCAGGTCTTTTAGATAATACTGTTGTAATCATATTTGGAGACCATGATGCAAGACTTCCTAGAAGTGAATTTAACTTAATGTATAATTATGACCCAGCCACTGATGATATTAAAGATAAAGATGACCCTACATATGTAGAGTATGATAGTTTCGATTATGAATTAGACCGTAAAGTCCCACTTATAATCTGGACAAAGGATGGTGCAGTTAAAGGTCAATATGATTATACAATGGGTATGTATGATGTAATGCCTACAATTGGTAATATGTTAGGCTTCTATAACAAATATGCTTTAGGACATGATATTTTTGAAACAAAAGAAAACAATATTGTAGTATTTCCTAATGGTAACTGGGTAACAGACAAGATGTATTATAACAGTCAAAAAGGTGAATATAAGCTACTTAAAGACGAAATAATTGATGAAAACTATATAAAAGAGAATAATGAATATGCTGAAAAACTATTAGATGTTTCTAATAAAGCAATTGTCTTTGACTTATTTAATCCTAATAGTGAAGAAGAGGCAAGTAAAGCCGTATCTGAAGAGAATTAGAGGGGAGAAAAACTATGAAATTAAAGAAAAAAGTAAAAGTAATACTAGTAATAGCAATTCTTTTAATAGTAGCAGGATTAGGCTTCCTTGCCTATGAAAGCATAAAACCTAAAGCTGTTAAAACGGCGACAGTTGAAAATGAAATAAAAGATTATGGTTATACCCTTAAATCTACAAGAAATGCTAGATATAAAGAGGCATTTCAAGAATTAAAAGACATTTTAAGTAAGAAAAATGTTGATGAAGAAGCCTATCTTAAACAAATAAGTAAAATGTTTATAATGGACTTTTATACCTTAGATGATAAACTTGCAAATACAGATGTTGGTGGTATTGATTTTGTTCATACTAATGCTAAAACTAACTTCTTAGAAAAGAGTGAAGATACAGTTTATAAGTATGTAGAAAATGATATTTATGGTAATAGAAATCAAAAATTACCAGAAGTTACTGATGTAACAGTTGAAAATATAGAAAATATAGAATATACTATAGGAACAGATTTTACTGATGATAATGCTTATCAAGTAGAAGTTTCTATAAAATATAAAGAAGATATGGATTATCCTACTAAAGCAACTCTTACTTTTGTTCATGAAGATAATAAGCTATCTTTAGTAGAAGTAGAATAATATCTTCTTTTTCTTTAATAGGGGGAATTTAAATGAATTACAAACTAATTGCCATGAATTTTGATGGTACTCTTTTAAGAGATGATAAAACTATATCAGAAAACACAAAAAATATTTTAAAATTATATAAAGACTTAGGTTATTTAATCGTTGGTGTAACAGCAAGAACATTAAAGAGTGCAAAAGATGTAATACCTTTAGATATCTTTAATTATCTTATTATAAATAATGGTGTATCTATTTATAATGTAGATAACAATGAAATGATTTATCAAGGAAATATAGATAAAGACACTGCTAAAGCTATTACAGAAGAAATAGAGAGTTTTTGTGAACAAATAGATTATGTGACAGATAATATGTATTACATATATATTAATAAGAAAAATAGCAATCTTGATTTTATCAGAAATATTAGTAGTATTGAGGAAATAGATGAACCAGTGGCTAGAATGAATGCATTCTTAAAAGATATAGACAAGGTAAAAGATTATTATGAGTTAATAAGCACTAAATACGATAATGTTAATTGCTTCATAATGCAAGACTCTGATAGCATTAATAAGTGGCTTGTAATAAATCCTAAAGGAGTAAATAAAGCGAATACTTTAAAAGAACTAGGTAAAATAGAAAATATAAGTTTAGATGAGATGATTTTCTTTGGTGATGGATTAAATGACTTAGAAGTAATGGCCGAAGTTGGCTTAGGTGTAGCGATGGGAAATGCTTTAGAAGAGATTAAAGACAAGTCAAAAGAAGTTACAGAGTCTAACAATGAAGATGGTATAGTAAAGTTTTTAGATAGAAAATTAAATAGACAAAAAGTTAAGAAACTATAGAAAAGGTAGTGATTAATAATGGAAAGATTACAAAAAGTAATAGCAAATGCAGGAATTGCCTCAAGACGTAAAGCTGAAGAACTAATTAAAGAGGGTAGAGTAACTGTTAATGGTGCAACAGTTACTGAATTAGGTACTAAAGTAACTAATAAAGATATAATTAAAGTAGATGGTAAACAAATTGAAAAAGAAAAAAAAGTTTATTATCTACTTAATAAACCAAGAGGAATAATAACAAGTGTTACTGATGATAAGGAAAGAAAGACTGTAGTTGATTTAATTCCTTGTCATGAAAGAATTTATCCTGTAGGTAGACTTGATTATGATACAACAGGAGTATTACTACTTACTAATGATGGAGAGTTCGCCAATATCTTAATGCATCCAAATGATAAAGTTGAGAAAGTATATATTGTTAAAGTTAAAGGTATTATTAAAGGAGATGCCATTAATACTATAAAAAACGGTGTTACAGTAGATGGTATAAGTTATGAGAGAGCTAAAGTTAAGTTAAGAAAAACAGATTATAAAACCAATACTTCTATGCTTACAGTTACTATTCATGAAGGACGTAATCATGAAGTTAAGAAGATGTTTGAAGCAGTTGGTTTTCCTGTTTTAAAACTAAGAAGAGAGCGAGAGTTTATCTTTGATTTAAAAGGCCTAAAGAGTGGAGAATATAGAAAACTAACCCCTAAAGAAGTCGCTATTGTTTATAGTTTAGAGAAAGGAAGGAAAAATGGATAATATTAATTTAAATGAAATTTATAATAAATGTTTAGAGTTTATTGAACAAATAAAAAATCCAATTTTAAAGGATTGTTGTAAAAAAATATATTCTGATTATAAAGATAAACTATTTAATAAACCAGGTACAAATACACATCACTATTATAAAGGCGGTTTATTATATCATATATACTGTGTAACAAGAAATGCTATTACTATAACTAATTTATATGGGAATTTAGATGTTGATTTAGATTTGATTATATTTGGTAGTCTTACTCATGATATAGGAAAAACAAGAGACTTTAATGATTTTACAGATGATGAATCTTATATAATGTCTAGTGGCAATAGTGCAGACTTGTTAGGGCATTCTTATGAGGGGGCTCATATAGTTGAAACATATCTATCTAATTATGATATTGATGAACAGTTTAAAAATCAAGTTATCCATATGATAGGTAGTCACATGAATGAATATAGTGAGTGGGGTGCCTTAGTAATGCCTAAAATGTTAGAAGTAACTATAATTAGTTATGCTGATAATATAGATTCTCATTTAGAACCAGCTCATAAAATATTATCATTAGCTAATAAAGGTGAAAAATATAAAATTATTAATGCTCCTAGAGAGTATTATAAATCATTAAATCCTTATTATAATAAAAAATAAGAGCACATTAGCTCTTTTTAATTTTATGCTTTTTAACGATTTGGGTGTTTACACCAAAATCGTAATTAATTACATTGTTTAATTTACTCTGAACTATTTAGTTGTCTTCTTAGTTATTGGTTTCCCGATATCAGCAAAATGTTTTAATAAGTTGTTAGTCCAATGGTTTTTACTATTTTGGTGTTTACACCAAAATAGTAATTAATTGAATTATTTGTTTTATTAAGTATCTAAACTATTTAGTCGTTACCTTAATTATTTGCTTCCCGACGTTGGCAAGCCAATCTACTCATTTTGTTACTTTAGTCAATACTGACCATTTTTCCGACGTCGGAAAAATGGTTTATAAGTCGTTAATACAACGGTTTTTACTATTTTGGTGTTTACACCAAAATTGGAGTTAATTAAATTATTACTTTTAAAATAAACAACTTAAGTCTATATATTATTTAAAATTATACAAAAAAGAAGCCAATGATAAAGCTTCTTCTAAAAATACATTTATTATTTTATTAAGATTAAGCAGCTTTTTCTTCTTCCTCTTCGCCTTCATTAATCTCAATCGCACCAGTAGGACAAGAGTCTGCTGCATCTCTTACTTCATCTTGAAGTTCTTCTTTAACACTTACAAATTCTTCCTTTTCTTTATTTTCTTCTTCTACTTTAACTTCACTTAGTCCTTCATC
The DNA here is from genome assembly GCA_946497955.1 of uncultured Mycoplasmatota bacterium. Classification (GTDB taxonomy): domain Bacteria; phylum Bacillota_I; class Bacilli_A; order RF39; family UBA660; genus Onthousia. Next base: position 72,920 of record CAMMMH010000004.1, read on the forward strand.
ATTAAGTTCAAAAACATCAGGACAAATAGATGCACATGCTCCACATCCAATGCAAGCATCTTTATTTACTTTTACTTTCATTTTTATCACCTCGTCTTTAATTATATCTTATTTTTATAATTTTGCCTACTTTAAATTTTCTTAATAGTATGATATCATTGTAATATATAGTAAAGTAGGTGATGTCATGGGAAGAATGGAACGGTATGATAGTTCTAATAGAAATACTGTTAGAAGTAGAACCGAAAAAAATAAAGACCTCTATAATGATTTAGGTAGATTAGAAAAATATACAACCCTTACAGATGTTTCTAAAATAGATGCCGTTGAATTAAGTGCTGCGAAAAAGAATTATCGTACAAGAGAAGGATATCACAGTCTAAAAGATTATGATATGAATATAGAAGAAAAACCTAAAGAAAGAAAAGAGTTAGATGAATTTAATTTCTTATATAATAATGAACATAAAACCTATGATATTAATAAAGTCCTAGAAGAAGCGAAAGAACTAAGAGAAAAAGATGCTTTAGAAAAGAAAAGAAAACTACATAATGAAAAATATAATATTCTAGAAAGTAGTGAAGAAGATTTAGAGAAATTTAAAGAAGAGACTAAACTAAGACATAAACCTATTGAAAATGAAGAAGAACTTGAAGAGTTAATTCATACTATTACTTCTAAAGAATTAAGAGAAGAAATAGATAAAGCAGAATCTAATGACAATAATAGCTTACTTAGTGATTTAATGGCTACTAATGTAAATGAAGAAGTGTTAAAGCCTATCGCTACTAAGATAGAAGATAGTAAAGTAGAAGATGATACTAAGAAGTTAGATAAAGTTAAAGAAAAGACTATGTCTTTAAAAGATGAAATAGATAAATCATTCTATACTAAGAGCCTTGATTTGAGTGAAGAGGACTTTGAAAGTGATGATGAGGAAGAGGTTAAACCATCAAAGTTCATCGGTTTCTTAAAATTCTTATTCTCCCTAATCTTAATCCTTGCTGTTGGTTTTGGCGTATATTATGTAATTACAAACTTTTAAAAATTGTATATCAAAACTCTTAAAATTTGTATATCAAAATCCTTAAAAATTGTATATCAAATATTGAATAAACCATAAAAATATGTTATCATCTCTATATAGAGGTGATTTCTTTATGAACTTTAATAACGATGAATATATGCCACGATTAATTGATAAAAACTTAGATGACTATTTAAAAGTTTTTGGTGCCTTATCTGTTGAAGGACCTAAATGGTGTGGAAAAACATGGACATCTTCTAAGCATGCTAAAAGTGCTGTCTATTTAGATGATGATGAAACTAAAGAAAGAGCATTACTTGATTTAGAACTGATATTAAATGAAGAACAACCTGAATTAATAGATGAATGGCACTTAGTACCTAAAATATGGGATAAAGTTAGAAGAAAATGTGATGAAGATTCTAAGAAGGGTAAATATATATTAACGTGCTCAACAGAATTGAATGACGAAAGAAAAAAAGAAGTATTTCATTCGGGGGCAGGTAGAATTGGTAAGATAAAGATGTATACTATGTCGCTTTATGAATCAGGTGACTCTACTGGGGATGCATCCTTAACAGCAATGCTAGAAGATAAACAGAAAAATGTTAATGTAAAAATACCTTCCTTAAAAGAACTTGCTAACCTAATAGTAAGAGGTGGCTGGCCAAGTAATATAAAAGTAGATGCAGATAAAGTGGGATTAATACCTAAAAGTTATATAGAATCTATTCTTGATAAAGATATGAATGATGATAAAAAAAGGGACAAAAATAAAATGAGAATGCTGCTTAAATCATTAGCAAGAAATGAATCTACAGTTGTTAGCAATGAAACACTTATAAAAGATATAGATAACTATGAAAATGAATCAGAATTAATTGAAAGCAGAATAACTTTAAGAGACTACCTAGATGTATTAGATAGATTGCATATAATAGAAAATCAAGAAGCCTATAGTGAAAACTATCGTTCTAAAGAAAGAATAGGTAAATCACCAAAAAGACACTTAACAGACCCCTCACTTGCTTGTGCCTCTTTAAATATGAATGCTGATAAATTACTTAAAGACTTAAAAACGTTTGGGTTTCTCTTTGAATCGCTAGTAGAACGGGACCTTAGAATATATATAGAATATTTAGGTGGACATCTATATCATTTTAGAGATAATGTAACAGGTCTAGAAGTTGATTCAATTTTAGAGTTTTCTAATGGCGATTATGCAGCGGTTGAAATAAAACTAGGATATAATGCTATTGAAACTGCTAAGAAAGATTTACTAAAATTCTATGATAATATGATAACTAAACCTAAATTCATGTGCATAATAACAGGGAATTTTACATCAGTTGTAAAAGATAAAGAGACTGGTATATATATTGTTCCTATAACTGCCTTAAAGCCATAGAGAACTAGAAAATAATAATATTTATTTTCTATTCTCTTTTATTGTGGCGAATTTTATGATAAACTTTAAATATGAACAACAATATCGATAAGGGGGAATAGAAAATGAATTTAAACTTTGTTTTAAATGATTATGTTTTAATCTGGAATCTTTTATTTAGTGCTTCTATTTCTTCTGATATTCAAAGCTTTAAACAGAAGTTGTGGAAAAACTATCGTCATAGTTATAATGAATTATATAAAGAAGAAGAATTAATATTAAAAGACCCTAAAAACTATATACCAGATGATGATACTATCTTTGATATGGTTAAAGCTAGTGATATATATAAAGAAATAAGAGAAGAAACAGAAAAATATCGTCTAGATTTATTACATACTTGGGATAAAATAAAAAAAGACTTAAATAAAAACTTAAAAGAGATACTTAGATTTGATATTAAACTATATCATGTTTTAGTTGTTGACAAAAAGTTAGATGTTATAGGAATGAAAATACCTAAGAGTAGAAGAGTAAATACTATTACTTGGGGGAATAGAGTTGATAGTGATAACTATACCCTTGCCATTATCAATATTATTGAACATATCGTAAGAAAAGAACTTGCTAACTATCAAGTAGAATATAAAGATATCGTTGATGCTATTATTGAACTTGCAATAGATAATGAACTTACATCAAGAACCTTGAAAAAAAGTGTTTACTTAAGAGGAGATAGTTCTCTAAAATACCTAAAAAGACAACTATATCCTTACTTTCTTATGTACTTAGGTTATTCTAAAGAAGAGATATTAAATAGAATGATGGAAGATAAGATTATCTTTGAACTAGATAAATATACTTTTGAAAGAGGCCTTGCTACAGTTGATTTAAAGACTTTTATTAACTTTTGTATTAAGAACCAAAAACATATTTTAAAGATTAAAGAATTAGAAATAATATAGGGTAGTGATTAGTATGGATAGTAAATTAAATTTATTTTTAAAAAAGATTAATCTAAATGATGAGTACTTTGACTTTTTTAAAAGTTCAACTTTAGATAAAATAGTCATCAATAAAAACAATAAAAGCTTTTTAGTAAAAATAACTATTGATAAATATTTACCTAAAGATATATTATCTAATCTAGTAGAGAATAAATCTCTTTTTGCTGACGATTTAACTTATAACTTTACCATTAGAAATCCTGATAATAATATCCTTATAGATTATTATCCTTATTTTTTAGATATCTTAAAAGAAAAAGATAAGATAAAATTAACAGATGTTTATAAAGATTCTCTAATATATGAAGATGATACTCTAAGACTTATCGCCTATAATAAGAAAGAAGAAGATAGACTAAAAGAAATAAGTAATGATATAAATAACTTCTATCATAATATAGGGTTTCATGACTATATTCCTGTTATATTAAGAGAAGATAACGAAATAGAAGAAGAAATAAGTAATGAACTTTCTAATGTTACTATTCCTGAACCTATTAAGAGGGATGTTATTAAAGAAGAGCCTAAACGTTATAATAACAGTGGTACTCCTAGAAGAAGAAAAAGTACTGATGAAGGTTGTATCTTAGGTAAGACTATAGATAGTGAACCTATTAAGATGAGTTTGTTATTAGGAGAAGATAATGATGTTACTGTAGAAGGATATATCTTTGGTACAGATTATTTTGAATCTAATAAAAGTAACTTTAAGATTATTACCTTAAAAATAACAGATGAAACTGACAGTATCGCTTGTAAAGTATTTTGTAATGAAGATGAAGAATATGCTAGACTTTGTAAAGCCTTAAAAGTAGGAACATGGCTTAAGATTAGAGGTTATACAAAAATAGATTCATTTGCTAAAGATGAATTAGTCCTTAATGCTAGAGATATTATGCCAGTAGAACATGAGGAAGAAGAAATTACTGATGATGCAAAAGAGAAAAGAGTAGAACTACATGCCCATACGATGATGAGTCAGATGGATGGAGTAGCAGATGAAGTAAAATTAGTAAAACAAGCGATGAAATGGGGACATAGAGCTATCGCTATAACAGACCATAATGGTTGCCAAGCTTTTCCTCACGTTTATAACTTAGTAAGAGATTATAATAAAGGTAAGGAGGAAAAAGATAAGTTTAAAGCTCTATATGGAACAGAACTTGTAATGGTAGATGATAGTGTTGATGTTGTTATTAGACCTAATGATGGGAAACTATTAGACCAAACTTATGTAGTTTTTGACTTTGAAACAACTGGTTTTAATGCTGGTGGTGCCGACTCTATTATTGAAATCGGTGCCGTTAAGATGAAAGGTGGAGAAATATTAGAACGTTATGATGAATTAATTAATCCCGGACGTCCTCTACCTGCTAAGATAACAGAGATAACTAATATAACAGATTTGATGTTAGAAGATAAAGATAATGAAGAAAATGCTGTTAAAAGGTTTATTGATTGGTTTGGTGACTTACCTATGGTTGCCCATAATGCTAAGTTCGATGTTTCTTTCTTAGAAATGGCTTATAAAAAATATAATTTAGGTGAGTTTAAGAACCCTGTTATCGATACCCTTGAATTATCAAGAACTCTAGACAACAACTATGCTCGTCATAGTCTATCTGCCTTAGTTAAAAGATATAACGTTCCATGGGATGAAGAAAGTCACCATAGAGGAGATTATGATGCTGAAGGTACAGCTTTAGTCCTATATAAAATGTTAGAAAAACTAGATAGTCGTAATATAGAAACGATGGAACAGTTATCTAATATCGTAGACTCTAAAGAAATGTATAAATATGGTAATACTAATCATATCAATATTATCGCTTTAAATAAGAAAGGTCTAAAGAACCTATTTAAAATAGTCTCTTTTGCCAACACAACTTATCTATATAAAACACCAAGAATTCCTAGAAGTATTATTAATGAATATCGTGAAGGCTTACTTATTGGTAGTGGTTGTTATGAAAGTGAAGTCTTTAAACAAGCGACTAGTAAGAGTGAAGAAGAATTATCTAATATTATTAGATTCTATGACTATGTAGAAGTACAACCTCCTGAGTGTTATTCTCATTTAGTAGAAACAGGTGACTTTGCTAATGAGGGTGAAGTAATTAGTAATATTAAGAAAATCATTAATACTACAATAGAAGCAGGTAAGTTAATTGTGGCAACAGGAGATGTTCATCACATAACTCGTGAAGATAAAATTTATAGAGAGATTATCGTAAATCAAAAAGTACCAGGTGGAGGACGTCATCCTCTTGCAAGAGGTGGTATTAAAAATATTCCATCTAATCATTTTAGAACAACAACAGAAATGTTAGAAGACTTCTCATTTCTAGATGATAAGACAAGAAAACTAATAGTTATAGATAATCCTAATAAAATTGCCGATATGGCGGAAATTATAGAAGTTATCATCGAAACAGGAGGAATACCTTTCTCTCCTAAGATTGACAAAAGTGTAGAAACGGTTACTGACTTAGTCTTTACAAAAGCGAGTGATATGTATGGTGACCCTCTACCTTATAATATAGAAGAGAGAATTAGTAAAGAGTTATATGGTGATGGAGTCTATGAAGCACTTGATGCTAAATTAAAAAGAGAAGAACCTAATCTAAGTGGAGATGACTTTACTAAAAAGTTGTATGCTAACTTACATAGTACACTTTTAAAAGGTTTTGATGAAGTAAAGAGAGTAATTAAAGAAAATCTTAAAATAACTACCCCTGATATAACAGATGAAGATTTAGAAAAAGCACTTAAGAAAAACTTAGGTGGTGTCATCGGTGGAGGCTTCGATGTTATCTACCTAATCGCTCAAAAATTAGTTAAACATTCAAACGATGATGGCTATATCGTTGGTTCCCGTGGTTCAGTTGGTTCATCCTTTGTGGCAACAATGATGGGAATAACCGAAGTTAATCCTCTTCCTGCTCATTATCTATGTCGTAATAAAGACTGTAAATACTCAGAGTTTATCAATGATGATGGCGAGCCTTACGGTAAAGATTATCCTTCAGGATATGACCTACCCGATAAAGTATGTCCTAAGTGTGGACAACCTATGGGTAAAGAAGGACAAGATATGCCATTTGCAACCTTCTTAGGTTTTAATGCCGATAAAGTTCCTGATATCGACCTTAACTTCTCAGGAGAATATCAATGGAAAGCTCATGAATATACCAAAGTCCTATTCGGAGTTGATAATGTTTATCGTGCCGGAACCATTGGTACTGTCGCTGAAAAAACTGCCTATGGTTATGTTAGAGGCTACTTTGAAGAACATGGAATTGTTGGTAAAAGAAGTACCGAAATTGAAAGACTTGCTAAAGGTTGTACAGGGGTTAAAAGAACAACCGGACAACACCCAGGAGGTATCGTTGTTATACCAGGTTATATGGATGTTTTTGATTTTACACCATTCCAGTATCCTGCCGATGATAATACCTCTCTTTGGCGAACAACTCACTTCGATTACCATGCCATTGACCAAGACGTCTTAAAACTTGATATTCTAGGTCACGATGACCCTACAGTACTAAGAATGTTACAAGACTTATCCGGTATTGATATTACAACACTACCAATGGATGATAAAAATATCTTTTCAATTCTAACAAGTCCTAAAGCTTTAGGTGTAACAGAAGATGATATACTTTGTCCAACTGGAACATTAGGACTACCTGAACTTGGTACAAGATTTGTTATAAATATGTTAGTGGAAACAAAACCCTCAACATTCGCTGAACTAGTTAAAATATCAGGTCTATCACACGGTACTGATGTTTGGGCAGGCAATGCCAGTGAACTTATTAAAAATAATATTGTTCCTTTTAAAGATGTTATCGGCTGTCGTGATGATATCATGGTTAACCTAATGAACTGGGGCATGAAACCTATTAGAGCCTTTAAAATAATGGAGCATGTTAGAAAAGGTAAAGCGACAAAAGACCCTGAAACATGGAAGGGCATGGTTGAAGAAATGAAAGCAGCGAATGTACCAGAGTGGTATATAGAGTCCTGCCATAAAATAAAATACATGTTCCCAAAAGCCCATGCTTGTGCCTATGTTATGAGTGCCATTAGAATCGCTTGGTTTAAAGTCTATAAACCATTATTCTACTATGCTGCCTTCTTCTCAATTAGAGTAGATGACTATGATATAGAGACAATGATAAAAGGTTATAATGCTATTAAAACAAGATATGAAGATTTACTTGCTAAAGGCTTTGAAGCGACTAATAAGGAAACAAACATAATAGAGTCTCTTCATGTAGCTTTAGAGGCAACGGCTCGTGGTATTAAATTCGCTCCTATCTCTTTAGAGAAAAGTGATGCGACAAGGTTTGTTGTTGATACTCTCCATGAAAATACTTTAATACCACCATTTAAAACAATAGATGGACTAGGCTTGACGGTTGCTAAAACTATAGTGGAAGCACGTGAGAATGGACCATTCCTAAGTAAAGAAGATTTGCAAAAACGTGGTAAAGTTTCAAAAACTCTAACAGATAAAATGACTGAGATGGGTATTCTTAACGAATTACCTGATTCTAATCAGTTAAGCTTGTTTTAGTTGACAAAGTAACAAAGAAGTGTTATAATATGGCTACATTCATTGAAAGGGGGAATAAAGAATGGAAAATTTAAATTTTAGAGAGAATGTTTTGAGAATAGGACATTATGATATTTATAAAAAAGGTTCTGCTAGTGTTAAAAATTTACGAATTTTAAATACTGGTAATAAATATGGTATTATGACTACTAAAGCTTGTTTTTATGAAGATGGAATGTCTTTTGATGATAGAAAGGCAATCTTTTTAGAACGTCGCAAAAAGGCTGCAGCAGATAATAAATATGCTTTTGACCCATATAAATTTTATATGCCTATTCAAAATGGTGAAGGTAAAGCAGTAGAACTTACAAGAGAAATGGTAGAAGCCTATGAAGATGGTTGGGACTTAGATATTAAAGCTGACGTTTTAATTACAACTGATAAAATTCCAGGAGTAGTAGCTGGTTTCCCAGTTGCTGATTGCCCTGTTATTGTAGCAAGTGACTTAAAAAATGGTGTAACTGCCACGGCTCATTGTAGTGCAAAAATGATAAATAATTATTTACCAATTAGAACTGTAGAAGCCTTACAAAGTATGTATGGTAGTAAAAAAGAAGATATATATATCTATGTGGGTCCTCATGCAGGTAAGGGGTACTCTTATGATAGATACCCAGATTTTGCTACTGAAAGTTTCTGGGAACAAACAGGTGCAGTTAAACAATTAGCTGCTAATGATTTTAGAATTCATATGGATAAAGCCATAACATATCAATTAAATCCATCTGAATATGAAACATATATTATAAATACTGATAATACTAGAACTAATCCAAATTATTATTCTAATAATGTTTATAATTATGGTAAAGGACCAGAAGAAAAAAATGGTATGCATTTTGAAGGTGCATATTATCAAAAAACAAAAAGACTGTAAAAAAGAGTTAAAAATAAAAGACTCTTTTTTCTTTTTGTGATATACTTTTAACTAGGAGGAAGTATGGAAAAGATTAACCTAGATAAAGTAAATTACATACAATATGGTAATGAAAAAGGTAAAGATATTATTTTACTACATGGTTGGGGACAAAATATTGAAATGATGGAACCACTTGGTAATCCCTTATCTTATAAATATCATATTACAATATTAGATTTTCCAGGATACGGAAAAAGTGCTGAACCTGATGAAGTTTGGACAGTATCTGATTATGCTGAACTAGTCCATGAGCTAGTGAAAAAGTTAAAGATTAAGAAACCTACATTAATAGGACACTCTTTTGGAGGTAGAGTTGCTATAGTCTATGCATCAAAATATGAAGTAGATAGAGTAGTCTTATTTGGAGCTCCTTGTGTTAGAACTAAAAAAGGCTTAACTTTAAAAGAGAAAATGTTAAAGAAGGCAAAGACTTTACCAGGTATGGGTAAAATTGCCGAAATTGCTAAAAACTATATAGGGTCTGAGGACTATAAAAGTGCTACACCTAGAATGCGAGAGATCTTAGTTAAAACAGTTAATGAAGATTTATCAGACTATGCTAAAAAAATAACTGCTCCAACTCTTCTAATATGGGGAGAGATGGATGAAGCAGCTCCACTTGAAGAAGCTAAACTCTTAGAAGAATTACTTACTGACGGAGCCTTAATTGTTCTACCAGGAACACACTATGCTTATTTAGAAAATCTACAACAAGTTATAAATATTATAAATAATTTTATGGAGGGATAAAAAAATGATTGAAATACTTTTAATTTTAGTTGCTACGATAGCAATTATTATCAAATCTAAAAAAAGTTTACATATGTTACAACAAAACTTATATAATGAAAACAACCGTTATGTTAAATGGGTTGTTAATAATAGCGATAACTTCTTTTCACTAGAACTACTAGCAGTCCTTATAGTAGCAGTCGCTAATGTTTTCTTAATTAATGATAAAACTATAAGTTTAACCTTAAATATCATAGCAATTGTTATTTATATAGTTTATGCTATTAAATTTAGAACAGATTTAAAAAATGAACAAGTAAAGAAACCTTTAGTAATAACAGCAAGAGTAAAAAGATTAATTGCAACTACTACAATACTACATTTAATACCTATAGTATTAATAATAATCTATAGAGATAATCTCTTAATTAGTCATTTCTTAATATTTATCTTTATCCTTTTCGCTTATCTAAATACTTTTGTAATCTTACTTGCAAACTTTATTAATAAATATACTTTAGAAAAATATGTTTATCATCATTTCAAGAGTATGGCAGTTAAGAAGTTAAAAAGTATGCCTAACTTAAAAGTTATCGGTGTAACAGGTAGTTATGGTAAGACAAGTAGTAAAAATATCCTAGCAGATATATTAAATATTAAATATGCAACACTTCCAACACCTCGTAACTTAAATACTCCTTATGGATTAATTATTACTATTAATAATCATCTAGATAAATTTACAGAAGTATTTATCGCTGAAATGGGAGCTTATGTTAGAGGAGAGATTAAAGACTTATGTAATTTAGTTCATCCTAAATATGGTATCTTAACTCGTATCGGAACTGCTCATTTAGAAAGCTTTGGTAGTGAAGAAAATATTCAAAAGACTAAGTTTGAACTTATCGAATCATTACCACTTGATGGAGTAGGTGTTCTTAATAAAGATGACCCTAAACAAGTAAGTTATGACCTTAAAAACAAATGTAAGATTTTATGGATTGGTATCGATAATAAAGACGTAGATGTTCATGCTAGTAATATTAAATGTTCTAGTGTAGGAACAACCTTTGATGTAACCTTTAAAGGCGATAAGAAAAAATATGAGTTTGAAACTAAACTATTAGGAAAACACAACGTTTATAATATCCTAGCAGGCCTTGCTTTAGGACGTGAATTTGGTATCTCTATTACTAAACTACAACAAGCCGTTAGAAATGTTAAACAAGTAGAACATAGACTAGAACTTAAGAAAATGGGCTACTTCTATCAAATAGATGATGCTTATAACTCAAATCCTGTAGGTGCTAAGAGTGCATTAGAAGTATTATCTATGATGCCAGGCTTAAAAGTAGTAGTAACACCAGGTATGATAGAGTTAGGTGATAAAGAAGAAGAACTTAATAAAGAGTTTGGTAAACAAATCGCTACTATTTCTAAAGCAGACTATGTAGTTCTAATTGGTGAGAAGAGAACTAAACCAATTAAAGAGGGATTAAAAGAAGCTAAATATAATATGAATAATTTAATTGTTTACAATGATGTCAAAGAAGCATATAATTTTATAAGAGGTATAAAAACAAAGAAAGAAATCTATGCCTTATTTGAAAATGATTTACCTGATACATATAATGAAAAGTAGGAGGATGAAAAAATGAAAATTAAATTAGGAGTTGTATTCGGTGGTGAATCCGTTGAACATGAAGTAAGTATTATTTCAGCAGTTCAAGCCATGAATAAAATAAATCAAGAAAAATATGATATTATCCCTATCTATATAACTAAAGATGGTGAATGGTATACTGGTAACATGTTAATGGATGTTGAAGTATACGGGGATTTAGATTTAATTAAGAAATATGCAAGTAATGTTGTATTATATAAGAAAGATGGAGCCTTTGTTCTTCAAAGTAAAGGCTTATTTAAGAAAATTGTTACAGACTTAGATGTAATATTCCCAATTACCCATGGTACTAATGTAGAAGATGGTGTACTACAAGGATATTTCCAAACAGTGGGTATTCCATATGTTGGACCTAATGTTTATGCCGCAGTAGTATCACAAGATAAAGCATATATGAGAGATATCTTTAAAGCTAATGATATCCCAGTACCAAACTATACATGGTTCTATGATACAGATTATAAAAATGACCCAGATGAAGTAATCAAGAAAGTAGAGAAAATAAAATACCCTGTTATTGTTAAACCTGCTACAACTGGTAGTAGTGTTGGAATAGGTGTTGCAAATAATAAAGATGAGTTAGTTAAAGCCATTGAAGAAGCTATTAACTATGATAGTAAGATAGTAGTAGAAGAAGTAATTAAAAACTTAATGGAAGTAAATATCTCAGTTTTAGGTAATTATGAAAATCAGGAAACAAGTGTTATTGAAGAAGTATTATCTAAGAGTGCTTTCTTAACATATGATGAGAAATATGTAGGTAGTGGTAAAGTTAAAGGAAAACTAGGTGCTAAAATGACTCCATTAAAAGGTTCTAAAGGTATGGCTTCAGCTGATAGAAAAATACCAGCAGACCTTACTGATAAAATGACTAAAGAAGTAGAAGAACTTGCTATTAAAGTCTTTAGAACTCTAGGAAGTAGTGGTAATGCTCGTATTGATATGTTAATCGATAGTAAAGCTAAAAAAGTCTATGTCAATGAGATTAACTCAATTCCAGGTTCTCTAGCATTTTATCTATGGGACCCTAAAGGAAAAGATTATACAGAACTATTAGATGACATGATTAGTATTGCTATTAAAGATTATAAAAAACGTGAGAGTAAAACTCATTCCTTTAATACCAATATCTTACAAGGCTTCGCTCATAATGGCCTAAAAGGAATGAAAGGTAAATTACAAAATAAATAGAACTTAGAAATTACTAAGTTCTATCTTTTTTTAACTAATTCTATTACTGTTGCATTAGATCCTAATGCATTATTAACCAATGAATTTTCAACCATTGCATTAACAGGACCATTGATAACAAAAGTCGTATCACCAATTTCTATATTACCTTGTGCATATTTTGGAAAGAATTGCTTTTGAGGAGATATAATGCCTCGATTAAAAGCAAATTTATGAAAATAATGTGGTAATAAACCATTATGCATATGACCAGATACAACTACATCAGTGTCACATTGAATACATTTTCCTTTTTCTAAACTAAGTTTAATTATAGATTGAGGCTCATGTGTCAATAAAATATTAAATTCGCTACTATTGAATAGATTAACATTATATTGTTCAAGAAAAGCTCTTCTATACTCATTTGGAGATTCTAAGTCCTTTCTTTTTTTCTTTTCATTTTCATAATATGAGAAATCAGGCGAGAAAGCACTATAGGTAATGCTATCATATCTTTTCTTTTCACCATTATGTAATAAATGAAAATTAGGAAGTTCTTTAATAGCATCTTCAAATAATGAAAAGTTACCTATTTCCCATTTATTATTATTTTTAGTCATTAAATCATGATTACCAGGACTTATAAAAACTTGTTTTCCACAAGAAAAGTCATCTAACTCTTGCAATGCGTGTTCTTTAAATCTACTATCTTCCAACTCATTAACATCATTAAAAATGTCACCAGGTATTACTATTTGTTGAATTTCATCCATAGCAACATTACTTTTTACCTCTTTTAAATGCTTAAAACCTAAATCTTTTGTTAGATGTAAATCAGAAATTAAAAGTATTTTTTTATCTTTATTAATCTTATTAGTATTAATTATAACATTATCAATATAAGTCATAATATCCCCCTTAAATTGCTCATATTATAACATATTTTTTTATTTTTGTCTATATATCTTGCTAAAACCTAAATCTATACCTATATCGATATTTTTACTATTAAACTTTTCAAGCTTTTCATAAATTAAGTCTATATAATCATCTAAAGACATGTTAACTAAACTTCTTGCTGCAATTACTTTCATATCATTAAATACACTGTTAACATTATTTATAGTATCTTCAAATCCTCTTTCTAAAATGAAATCACCACTACTAATGCTAAAGTCATTAATACCAACATGAGTACCTAAATTATATAAAGAAATTATTTTTGCTGTAATTGCTTCTTCAATAATATCCTTTTTATAGCCATTAAACTCTTCAAAGTGGTAATCAGGTTCAGGAACATAAACACCTAACTTTTCATCTAAGTAACTTATATATCTAGCTTGATAATAATAAGGTGTCATATAAATTTCCCTATTATAACCAGGACTACCGTAATAAAGTAGGGGACTAACTACATCTTCATTATTCTTACTAAGTATTTTTAAGTTATCATATTCACTCTTTACCTTACCATATTCTAAATTAGGCTGTCCCATTAATAAAGTATATTTCTTATGCCCATTATCTAAGACATAAACAACTTCCATGTGTCCCCAATTAATAAACTTTATTTTTATATTTTTACTATAATAGTTAGGATAATTTTCTTTTAAATAATTAGCAAAGTCAATTTCAATAAATTCACTTGTTTTAATTACCTCTTCAATAGGCTGTTGTTCTGGACTGAGTTCATAATAAATAAAGTCAAAATCATCAATACCTAAAGCTTCTTTTTCTTTCATATTCTTGCCTCCATGTAAGTTATTATAATGAAAAGATAGAGAATTATCAAATAAATTATTGTGAAATAAATTAAAACTACTGAAAATTTACTCAGTAGTTTCTTTTAATCTTTCATTTATTATCTTTAAATTATTATTAAGACGTTCATCATTTGGTTCTATTCTTAAAGCTTTCTCTAAAAATACCTTACTAGCTTCCACTTCACCTTTATTATAGTAGGCAATACTAAGTAAGTCATAAGGAGTATAATCAAAGCTAAAGGTTTCATTTATATAGCTCTTAGTATGGCCTTTAATATTTAAAGCTTTATTAACATAATTTATAACATTATCATAATCATTTAAAACATAATATAGTAGAGCCATTTCCATATAAGGGTCTCTTAAATAAGGGGCTTCCTCTATCGCTTTTTCTAACCATAATTTCGCTTCATCGTATCTTTTTAAATTCTTATAACATCTCCCAATAAATCTCATGGAAGCACATCTCTCATCTTTCCAAGTAGCCTTTTCTAAGCCTAAATGCCTAATTAAAGTATCAATCGCTTCATTATATTTACCATAATACATGTATTCACGTCCTAAGTAATGCATATTTCTATCATCATTAGGGTCTTCTTTAACAGAGATTTCTAAAAGAGGAAGATAACTACTTCTAGATTTAGTTCTATCAGGATAGTGATTTAAAATAATATCATCAGTAACACTAAATGTTTCCACACTATCATATTTTAATATCTCATGGACAGGATGATACCAAGAATAACCTAATCTTTTATGTATTTTTTCATAATAAAAACTTATTATCGGATTATTGTTCTCATCTAAATACCAGTTATAAATATATCTAAGTCTTGTTGTATTATCACACCAAGCTTTTTCAAGTTCCTCTCGCCATCCAGGTAAAAATACTTCATCTAAATCCGTACAGACACAAATATCAGTATCAAGTGGTACTAACTTTAAAGATTCATTTCTTGCTACATCAAATCGCCAAGGTTCTATTTTTTTAATTTCTACATGAATACCTTTTTCCTTAAGTTTTTCTACAGTATTATCAGTAGAACCAGTATCAAGAACATAAATCTCATCAGCTTCCTTCATAGATTCATACCATCTATCCACAAATTTCTCTTCGTTTAAACATATTGCATAAACACATACTTTATATTTACTCATAAATACACCTCTATATATTGTATGTAATAATTATAAAAAAGTAATAACTGCATATAAATATAATAAGGAGGACGTTATGATTAAAAGAATAATTTATAGTTTATTACCCATAATAGGAGGAGCGATAGTAGGGCTAATAACATCAGGATATATGGATTACAGTGATATGGTAAAGCCACCACTAAGTCCACCAGAAATAGTATTTCCAATTGTTTGGACTATCCTTTATATCCTAATGGGAATATCTTATTTTATTGCTACTAAAGATAATGAAGATAATAAAGAATTAGACCAGATTTATCTTTTACAACTATTGGTAAACTTTATGTGGCCTATAATTTTCTTTGTCTTAGAAATGTATTTTACCGCTTTCCTTTGGATAATCTTATTATTAATATTAGTTATCGTTATGATTAAAAAATTATTAAAAGACCTTGTCAAGACTAGTGTGTAAATTTCTATAATATTTTTTTGAATTGTCAAA
>CAMMMH010000005.1 GCA_946497955.1 uncultured Mycoplasmatota bacterium
TACATATCTGACTACTTGGATAATAGGTATTTATCTTATAATAAATCTTACCTTTTATCTTACATTTCCATTCTATTAGAGAACGTAATGTACTAACACATGCATCTGATAGGCTTTTATTAAATGCTTTTCTCTTATCTTTAAACATATTTTTTACTAGCAAACTCTCTGTTACTATAATGTCATGTTCATTAACTATCTCATTAGCAATATCGTTTAAATAATGTTTTCTATAATTTTTAATCTTAGTATGTACTCTTGCTATCTTTTCTTTTGTCTTTAAATAGTTTTTACTTCCTTTAACTTGTCTTGATAACTTTCTTTGTAATCTTTGTAATCTCTTTTCATACTTCATTAATACTTTCAGATTACTATATTTAATACCATCACTTGTTACTACTAAATCTTTTATACCTAAGTCTATTCCCACTATACTAGTAGGTGTTACTTTCTCTATTAAGATATCTTCTACTACAATTACACTTACATAGTATTTACCTGTAGATTCTCTTGATATAGTTGCATTTAATATTTTACCTTCTATTTTATCTTTCTTTCTAAATCCTCTTATTTTAACTTTACCTAGTTTAGGTAATTTTATATTTCTAGTTAGTAAATCTACTTCTATATTACTATATTCTTTTTCTTTATAAGCACTTCTTATACAACTAGTTCTATAAGATTGTTTACTAAATCTATTTTTAAATTTAGGATAACCTTTTCTTTTAGCATAATAATCATTAAAAGCTTTACATAAATCATCTACAGCAGAACATAATACAGTTGAATCTACTTCTTTTAAAAATTCATTTTCTTCTTTTAATTTAGGTAAATCTTTATGTAAATCAAATCTATTTATACTATTATTATCTTTTAAATAATTAAGATAATAATTATATACAAATCTTTTACATCCTAAAGTTTTATTAATTAATATTCTTTGTTCTTCTGTTGGATATAACCTAAATTTATAAGCTTTATATACTTTCATAATCCGAACCTCCTTTAGTAACTTAAGTGTACTATGTAGAAGATATGTTTGTTAATACATCTTTTCGATTTTTCAGTATAACTTTACTATTAGATAAATAAATTAAACAAATTAAAACAGTACATAACAATAAATAACTTTCACGTTTATCATCTATTCTTTTAGATAGAAAATGTGTAAATATTATACTTGCTAAACCTAAAAAGAAATTAGCAAGTCCTGCAAAGGAATAAGTATTAGATACATAAATATATAAATAAAGCGGAAAGAATGCCGTCATTACCGTTGATGCTTCTCTTAATGCTAAATGAAATAGTGTTGTTTTAGGAACTATTTTAAAATATTTAATAAGAGAATTCTTAGGTTTTGTCTTCCTTTTTTCATCCATAAGAAAAACGCTAATTAATGAGATAAGTATTAAAATACTTGATACAATAACTAAAGGAACAATACTAAAATTATCTAATATAAAAGCAGATATTATCCCTGCCGTTATTTCATATTATTCCTACTTTACGCCCAAGCTTTTTATCGTTTAGAGTAATAAATTCCAAATTATGTCTTACATTCCAATATATATTAGAATAAAGAGCAAAGAAAAATACATTAACTATTAAACTACCTACCCCCTCTACAAAAAAGATTAAGTCTACATAAGTACAAATAAAGAAAAAAGTAGAGATAAGCATTAGAGTCTTATTACTAATTTATAATTATACCTAAATACAGGTTGTTGAAAAATAATATACCCAAGATATGCTATTAATTGCCATATAGCAACTTCTAAAACAGAAAAGCCTTGTTTATAAAGATATATACAATTAAATGTTCCCAAAAGATTTTTAGCAAGCGAAGATAATAATAAGAAAACTCTAGTATATGTAATTGTACTATTCATTTTATTTATCCTCGCCATTAAATATAATATTATTTTTCTTTATATTCTGTAAAATATTACTGATATTTATTAAATTATTATTTTCTAATAAAATATTTACTTCTTTACTTTTATTTGATAAAGGATCTAAGAATTCATAGTTATAATTAGTAACACCATCTTCTATAAGATTATCATTATTTAATATTTGAAAGACAATTTCTTTAATAGTTATATTATTTTTTTCTAATAATGGACTTAACAAGACTACAATCTTACTATTAATGTTGTTATATTTTTCATAAATATATCTTTTTATTATATTTTCTAATAGTAGTTTTAAATATTCATCTTTATTAACACTATTAACTAATTCTCTAGCTTTATATTTAGATGTAAACTTCAAAGTATTACCAGTCTTCAAATAATCTAAGATAGCATAAATACCTTGTCCCTTCTTATAGACTTTATCGCAAATTACCACCGCTGTATTTATATCTAAGACTGTATTAATATCTTTATATATAGAATTATCTTCTCTAGTTATAGTTACATTAATTTTATTACTACTAGCTAAAAGCTCTAATTCTTTAACTCTATTATTTAAGTATTCATTAATCTTTTCATAATTTGTAATTATATTACCAGTAGTTTCTATATTATTAGAAACAGTATCAGTAGTATCAACTAATGGCATTTCATTACCCACTTGATAGTTAGTATTCAACAAATCATTTAATATTTTTGAATCATACATTGTTTTTAAAATACTTTTAGTATCTATAATACTTTTTTCTTTAGGATTTAAAAAGATAGATATAATGATTCGTTTAATCTCTTTACTAATACTATTTGTATCATTTTCATATTGTAAAAAATATTCTTCTTTCGGAACATCATTATATGTAATATTTGGATACTTATCACATGGTAAATGATTTACTAATAAAGCGATTGAATCTATAAAATCAAGTTGCATTTTAATATTTTCTTCAAGATAAGTTAATCTTTTTTTATAATTTACTATTAACTCATCTATTTCTTTAGTCATTTTTGTTTTATAACTCATCTCAATATAGCGCATAAACTCATTTAAATCATAATAAATACTAGCATTTCTTATAATGATTTCACAAGTATTAATTATATTATCTTTAGTTAACACTAAATTAGGTAAAAATGTAAAACTTTGATCTATAATTTTCACCTCAGATTCCTTTTTTACTATAGCATAATATTTACTATTATCTTCAAGTGTATATAAGGCATATATATAATTACCTTTATTTACAAAGGATGAAGCGACTACTTGATCATTTATTTTAGCAAATAGATTAAAAATTCTATCACTAAAGGATCCTTCTTTATTGTCAGTAGCATCCATATTTAATAATAAAGTATTGGTTTCATTAATAAATTGTTGCAATTTAGAAATAGCTGTTACATCAGTTATATTATTATAAATTTTATTTAATGAAGCAATTATTTCATCAGAAACATTTAGACAATTTATCTTTACAATATTTTCATTAGCTTTAGCAATTAAACTATTATACTCTATAAATATATTATTATCTATTAAATTGTTCTTAGCTTTACTTATAAGTAAATTATAATCTTTTTCCATCTCTTCATATAACTGATTAAGTAAAGTGATTTTTTTTATGGGATCAATTTCTTTATCTAAATCTTTTTGTTTTGTTGTATAAAGATTCCGCTTTATAATAAAATTATTTAATTCATCTTTATTAATAATATCTTGTATTCTAACTAAAAGTTGATTATAATGCCCTAATAATTGATTGATTATTGTCTCCTT
The DNA here is from genome assembly GCA_946497955.1 of uncultured Mycoplasmatota bacterium. Taxonomy (GTDB): domain Bacteria; phylum Bacillota_I; class Bacilli_A; order RF39; family UBA660; genus Onthousia. Next base: position 3,688 of record CAMMMH010000005.1, read on the forward strand.
AGAGGCAATCTCTTCTTTTATTAAAGTATCATTAGTATTATTAATAAACTTTTTCAAATCATCAATGTTGTTATCTATTGGTTTCAATAATTCAATTTTTTTACTACTACCCATAATAATATCACCCTTATTATTCTATCTATATTTAAATTATAGCATAGAAAAAGCAAATAGTAAAACTATCTTGTCATACCATTTGCTTCATATGTTTGTTCAACAGGAACTTGCTCTACACTTACTGTATTATCTTCATTTACAGAAATAGTTACATCTTCCCCGTTTTCCATGGCTTCTATAGCTGCATCTACGACTTGTTCAACAGGAACTGTTTCTATATCTTGATTTGGTTCTTCAACATCTGTTGAAGGTTGTTCAAAGTCAGTATCAGTACTAACATAATCACCATCACTAGCCGTTTCATTAGGATCAGGTAACTGTGGATTCTCACTAGTACCTAGCTCTTCATCATAACCATAATCTTCATCAATAGCTCCTTGATTATTTTGATATTCATCATCAAAAATAATTTCATCACTAGGTGTTTCTTCTGAATCAGGCAATTGTGGCTCTTCACTATTATCTAACTCATCATCAGTATTGTCACCAACAGGCACTTCTATTTCTTCACTGTAATCTTCATCTTCACTACTATTGTCTTCACCAACATCAATAGATGGCGTTTCTTCTTCTATAAGACCATCATAATCTTCTTCATCTGTAGAAGGTTGTGCATCTTCTTTAGAATCATTTATAGTAGCATTAGGATCTTGAAATTCTACATAAGAGTCATTAACACTTCCTGGTGTTGTAGTAATAGGAGCTGAAGTAGCAGGTTGTTGATAATCACTATAATTATTATCTGCAACTGTTGTATTAGTATTAACATAATTACCATCATATTCACTACCAGTTACAACTGAAGTTTCTACAACTTCATCTTCAACAGTTGCTTCTTCTGTTGGAGTTGTTTGTTCTTCAGTTATCTCTTCAGTCTTATCATCTTCATCAGGAGTTGTATTATCTTTTTCTCTATCTTTATCATCAGTATTATCTAATGTTGTTGCATATTTACTGCTATTAGAAGTAGGACCATGATATTTCTTAACAGCAAAGACTGCACCTACAGCAACAAATGCACATAAAGATGCTAAAGCAGCTCTTAAAGCAATTCTTTTAACTTTTTTGCCATCAAATTCATCTTCAAAATCATCTTCATAAAACATTTTTGTTTCGTATTCATCATTATCATCATCAATAAACTCAGTTTCACTATCGTTATCAGAAGACATAGCCTCGCTATCGCTATCACTAATTTTAGTTGCACTATCACTATCAGAAGTCATAGTTTCACTAGCTTCAGCTTCTGCTTCAGCAAATTTGCTATCTGTTTTTAAAGTAGATTTATAATATTTCTTTTCAAATGCAAATTTAGCAGTAGCAAAATCTTCAATACTGATATCTAAGCCTTCATTATTTGTAGTAGTATTATTATTTTTTATCCAATCAAATACTTCTTTACTATCGCTAAGATTATAAGCAATATGAGGATCTGTTTCACTTGAATCTAACCCCATATCTCTATAATATTGTCCTATAGCAGCATCAGCAGTTAAAGCACTATCAGTAAACTCATATTTAATTTTGCCAAACAACGTAGTACGTACAATACAATACATCTTTATTAGATTACCATTTGGATCGTAATCATTATATTCATAAACACCTTTTATTAAAGATGAACGTTCCTTTGTCTTATTGTTATTAGATTTACGTTTAAACTTACTAAAGAAATTATTCTCAGCTTTATAACCATAATCATAATCTTCATAATCTTCATCATCATCATAATAATAATCTTCATCATCATAATAATAATCTTCATCATCATAATCATCATTTTTTATAAAATTTCTAAAACTATTAAAAAAACCCATAATTTTGAACCTCCCTTATTTGGTATTACCTGTATAGGTATACCCTTCATTTAATAAATTAGTATCATTATAATAACTCCATTTTACATCTATAGAACCACTACTTATTAAAGTTCTTGTTCTATAACTATAATAGTTTACTGTTGCATAAACTGCTTTACCAGTATCATCTGTACCTACTTTTTCTCTTCTTGAATATAACTGAACTTCTCTTAAACAATTTACATCAGTATCACTACATTTTATAGCACTATATCTATCATTATTATAATTCCAACTACTCCATGAACTCCAGCCTGATAAAACTGGATTATTAACCTTTCTATATTCATACATGACCTGAGGTGTCGTTTGAACTATCTCAGACTGTGAACCTTGATTATTTGTATTACCATTATTATTAGTATTTGTATTGCTATTACCACTAGATGTATTATTACTAATATTACCACTAGTATCATTAGTAGGCTCAGTAATTTTCACTTCATCACTAGCCTCTTTAGATGTCTCTTCTTCTGTTTCTTTTGTAGGATCTTTTTTACAAATGTCATGTTCACAATAATCATATTCTCCTACTTTAGTAAGAGTATAATCTTCTTTCTCATCACATTTCAAACTTACTCTCAATGTATAATCATCATCATTTTTAGTTAATCTAATATAACTCTTATTAACATCGCAAGCCTTACCATTGGCATCAGTGAATGCTTCTAAGAGATTAGTATTAATCATCTCTCTTAAAGTTAATTCATTAACATCGCCTATTTCTTTTGGCAATCTATCAGCCGTATAGTACTCATAAGCAACATTTTCCATCGTTTCTAAGTTTTTACTAAATACTTTATCATAATTAGAATCTGTTTTATTTACATTACTATTAGGTGTAGTTATTTTAGTTATTATAAAGATAATCAAAATCAAGAAAATAATAACTACAATTGCTTTCAGTAAAATATCACGAAGTGGAAAACGTCCTCTTGCATTTTCCTCTGTGTACATATAAGTCCCCCCTTTTCCTATAAGTTGGCCATATTATAACACAATTATTGCTATTTGTCAAATTTTAAACGAATTATTGTACAACCGGGATTCATAAAATCCAATTTATATTCTAATACTCTTGTATCTTTTTGTAAATATTTTTTTACAGCATCTCTTAAAACCCCACTACCTATACCATGAATAATTACAGCATACTCATATTTTAATTTGTAACAATCATCTATAAACTCTCTTACTTTAAAAATAGCATATTCTCTATCCATACCATGCAAGTCTATTTTAGGATAACTAGATAATATCAACTAAATTCTTTCTTTCTAAAATAGCAGAAAGCTTTGGCATAGAATATCTCCCCCCTACCTTTAATGTAGATAAAGCTCCTGTTAAATTGGCAAGACGACATGTATTTTCAAGAGAATAGTTATGACTAATAAAGTAAGTAAATGCACCATGAAAGATATCACCAGCACCTGTAGTATCAACTGAATCAACTTTAATACTAGGTATTAATTTATATTCATCGCCTATCTTAGTAAAACATCCTTTACTTTCTAAAGTAATAACAACTGTATTATTAAAATCATCAGTTAATTTTTTGTGAATTTCTATTAAGTTTTCTATACTACCATCATAATTCATTTTGGTATAATCAAGAGCAAAATTTTTAGAACAAACTAAATAATCTACTAAAGGACATAAAGCAACTGTAGATGGTCTATAACTACCAGCATCTATTATTTTAATGGCATCTTTATTATTTTGAATTATTTTTTTACTCATCTCTTCTTCTTCGCCATCAACTAATATTACATCATACTTATTCTCATTGGGCATACTACACTTAAAAGAAGTGGTATCTTTACTAGTTAATATTGTTCTACTAGCATTAGTTGCATTTGCTAAAACAATACTAAGATCTGTGTCGTATTTATCTATAAGTTCTAAATGAGTAGTGTCAACACCAACACTTTTGAATTCAGCTTTTATCATATTACCATAATAATCATTACCTACAACTCCCTGAAAAGAAACATTTTCTCCCCAAAGTGCTAGTAAATAACCTGCATTACTAGCAGGGCCACCCCCACAATCAATATGTTTACCTACTCTTTGTTTAGTATTTTCAACTGGGTAACCATCTAATCTAAATGTTATATCATAGGATGCATGTCCTATCGCTAAATATTTCATCTTTTTATCACCACTATTAGTATAACAACTTTTTTTAAAAAAATATATAAAAAGAAAAGACTATAGTGTAAATATTTGTTATAATTAATAAAGTGGTGATTAAATTGAAAAAAAAAGAAAAAAAGAAATTAACAAAAAAACAAATAATTATTTTTATAATAGCTACAATAATTTTAAGCATTCTATGCTATTTTATTACTATAGAAATTACTAAATCTATTATAGATCATAAAACAGTTGCAAAATGGGAAAAAGAAGATTCTTATTCAGATTTAATTGAAGTAGATACAATTGATAACATTTCATTACAAGATTTAATTAATAACTTTAATGAAATTACTGATGAAGATATTAATATAGAAGATATAAATAATAACAAAATTACAATCGATAACATAGAGCTGATATTTAATTTAAAAGATGATAATAATATTAATATAGTAAGTATTAATTTCAATAATAAAAATAATAAAGTAAAAGAATTAATAAGTAATATGATAATAGCAAATAATGATGATATTGATAATGATACTGTAGATCTAATATATAACAAAGTATTTGAAACACTTGGTAACACAACTAACGATGATAGTAAAACTTCAGAATTCTTTCAATATCAAGGACTAGAATTTAGTTTAAAAGAATATAAAGATAATGATTATAAGTATAGTTTTAGAATAGGAAGAATTACAGAAAAAAATAAAAGTGATGAATAAATTTCAACACTTTTTTATTATCGATATTAGACTTCTTGCGAAACTAAGTATCTAAGCAAAGATTATAAAAACTGCATATTATAAGAAACCTAGAATAAAATGTATTTATGCGACTTCTATACCTTTCAGACAAAATTCTAAAAATTTTTAGTTGACTATTTACGTGTTCAACTGCTATTCTAATACTAGAAATCAAAGTATTTAGTTCTTTATCTTCGCCGGTAAGTGGATTATTCTTTGATTTCTTTTTTGGTGTCATACTATTTTTAAAATAATCTAGTATTCCTTGATATCCACTATCTGCAAGAAACTTCAATGTATCTGGCAATTCTTTAGTAGTGTTTTTAAATATGTTAAAGTCATGAACACTTCCTTTATCAAAACATACAGATACAATTTTTCTATTTTTTTCATTCATGATTATTTGTATTTTAATAGTATGTTTTTTCTTTTTACCAGAATAATATTCTTTTTGTATATCATAAACTTTAGGTCTTTGGATAGTACACTCTGTTACATCTACTAACTGTTCACTATTTTCATCTAAATCTCGTATATCAATTACTCCTGATAGTGCTTCTTTTAATTTGTCTTCACTCCATTTTACCCAACGATGAGCATTAGATTCATCTAAACCAAACATCATTCCTAATTTGAAAAATGTAGGATAATCTCTATAATAAGTTAAAGTCATTAATAAAGTATCTTCAATATTTAAATTTGGTTTTCTTCCACCTAATTTATGCTTTTCTTCATAAGATGGTCTTAACACTTCAACTAAGATTTCAAATAGTTCTCTAGGTATTCCTACAGCCCTTTTAAATCTTCCATCTTTCATTTTTGCTAACTTTTTATACTTCATACATTTACAACTCCTTATATTATAAGGATATCATATTTTTATTATATAGTAATTAGTTTCGCAAGAAGTCTATTATTAATCGGCTTGTATTACGTCTTATAACCGGACAGTTTTTGAAATGATATAAAAATGACCTAGAGTTTATCTAAGTCATTGTCTCTTAAAATTGAAATAAACAACCTTTTTTGATATTCTTATTATAATCACAAAATAGAATAGAGGTTGTTTATGAATAAAGTATATAATAGTCAAAATGATATTGCAAGTGAAATGAAAGAATTTTTATTAAAAGTTGTAACTATTCACAGTCTAAAGTGAAATAGTTACTTTTTTTCACACAATTATTCTGATAAAATCCCATAATTATATGATAAGATAATAATGAAAATAAAAGGAGTTTTAAAGATGGGAAATACATTAGGTAAATTACAAACTAGAGTTAATGAATTAGAAAAGAAGTTAGTAGAATTGCAAGATAGAAACTCTGAATTAATAGAAGAGAAGAAATCACTAACATCTAAACTAAAATATTTGGAAGAAAACTATGATAAGAAATTAGAAGCTACTTTAACTAAAGCAGTTACTAAGGCAGTTCAAGAAGTAAGCGAAAAATACGAAAAAATAATAAAAGAAAAAGATAAAAGAATATTTGAACTAGAAAAAAGACTTAATATAAATTCTAGTAATTCAAGTTTACCTAGTAGTAAAGATCCTATATATAAATCAAAAATATGTAATTCAAGAAAAGAAACTGATAAAAGTAAAGGAGGACAAATTGGTCATAAAAAACATAAATTAGAAAAATTTAATGATAACGAAATAACAGAAGAAGTAAATCATACTATAGATAAATGCCCTAACTGTAATAGTAAAAATATTAAAGTAACAAATATTAAAACAAGAGATGAACTGGATTTTAAAATTACTATAATAAAAAGAAGACACTATTTTAATTCCTATGTGTGTGAAAATTGTAGTAGTAAATTTAAAAGTGAGATACCAGATAATTTACATGCAGAAAATCAATATGGTAGTGAAGTAAAGACTCTAGCCCTAAACTTACTTGATTATGGTTTTATATCTTATAATAGAGTAAGGAAAATAATAAGTGGATTTACAAATGGAGAAATAGATCCTAGTGAAGGTTATTTAGTAAAACTACAAAAGAAAGCTTCTAATACGCTTGAAGATTTTGTCTTTGATGTAAAAGAAAAAATATTAGAATCTAAATTAGATTATTGGGATGATACAGTCGTAAAAATAGGAGAAAAAGATAAAGCATGTATGAGAACATACACTAATGGAAAAGAAGTATTATATAAAGCTCATCTTGCAAAAGATACTGATGGTATGGATGAAGATGGTATATTGCAAAACTTACCTAGTGATTGTACTGTTATGCATGATCATTTATTACATAACTATTGTGATGATTACAGTTATAAAAACATAGAATGTAATGCACATATAACAAGAAAATTACAAAGTATAACAGAAAATACTAAACATGATTGGTCAGACAAGATGAAAGAGTTATTGGAAAGTACTTTGGCTAAAAGAGATGACTATGAAAAAAAGAAATTTAAATCTTTTAGTGAAGAAGAGATTAAAGACTTTGATAGTAAATATGATTCTATTATTAAAGATGGCTTTAAAGAGTATATAGAGTTTAAACATAAATATGAGTTTACTAAAGAAGAGAATCTATTAGAGTTTATGAGAGACTTTAAAGAGCCAATAACTGAGTGGGTTAAAAATTTTTCTTTGCCATATTCAAATAATTTATGCGAGAGATTATTAAGAATGTTGAAGGCAAAGATAAAAATAAGTTATCAATTTCAAAATCTATCATCTGCTAAGTATTTTGCCAATATTATAACTTACACGGAAACTTGTGGTAACTATGGTGTTAATAAATATGAAGCGATAAAGAGATTATTTGATAATAACCCATATACTGTTACTGAACTTAGAAATTTAAAAATAGCCAACAATCAATAAATTGGCTGATTTTTCCAGTTATTTATTTTCTAGGCTGTGAATAGTTACTATTTTTCTCTTTACATCAAATTATTTTTATAGTAGTTAACTCTAATATAGAAAAATAAAAATTGATCCTAATATTTAAGACCAATTTTAATCATTTAAATTATGCACGAGATACATATTTACCATCCTTAGTACTAACTAAGATATCTTCATCTTGCTTAATAAATAATGGTACTTGAATAGTCATACCTGTCTCAAGTTCAGCATTTTTCATCGCACCGCTTGAAGTATTTCCTTTAACGGCATCTTCTGTCTTAACTACTTTCATAACTACTTTATCTGGTAAAGATAATCCTAACATCTCACCTTCAAAGAAAGTAATTTCTACTTCTAAGTTCTCTTTTAAGTACTTAGCATCTTCACCTATAACACTCTTATCAAGTTCTATTTGTTCATAATCTGTCATACTCATGAAATAATAAGTATCTCCCATACTATATAAGAATTGCATTGTTTTCTTAGAGATATGTGCAGTTTCCACTTTAACACCTGCATTAAATGTCTTCTCTACAATAGAACCTGTTCTTAAATTTTTCATCTTAGCTTTAACTATCGCTGCACCTTTACCTGGTTTAACATGTTGACTTTCAATTATAGTATAGATACCACCTTCAAATTGAATAGTCATACCTGGTTTAAAATCATTTGAATTAACCATTCTACTTACTCCTTTCTATAATATATAACAGTCATTAAATGACTGTTATATTATTATTTCTTCTCTTTATGAGTTGTGTGTTTACCACAGAATTTACAATATTTACTAATCTCCATTCTTCCTGGAGTATTATTTACATTTTTCTCTTCTCTATAATTCTCATTACCACAAACTGAGCATACAAAAGTCTTCTTTTGTCTATGTCCAAGCTTTTTTGCCATAAGTTATCCCTCCTTTTTTCTTTAGTAATTTTACCAAATATTTTAAAAAGTATCAACTATTTATTTAATTCTTTTAATAATTCAATAGTTTTTCTCATCTCTTGGTCATATTGTACCATTTCAATACCACCAAATTGATTTAAGAAGTCATCTAGTTCCATATTATAACGTTCTGCTAGTCTTTTAGCTTCTTCCATAGCTTCAGCTTCACTTACTTCAATATGCTCCATATTCATAATCTCTTCAAGCATTAAACGATATAATACGTTTTGATAAGCTTCTTTTTCAAGTTGATCTCTTAAATCTTTTTCAGTAGATTTAGTAACTTGATAATATAAATCTAAACTAATTCCTTGCATAGCCATTTGTTGTTCTGTTCTTCTAAGTAGTCTATCTACTTCTTCATTAACCATCTCTTCTGGAATATCAACTTCTACATTCTTAGATACTTCTTCAAGTAGTTTATCGATATATTTATTTTCTTCTTCCATATCTTTATTAGCTTTTATATTAGCTTCTACTTCTTTTCTAAGACTCTCTTCATCATTAACACCTTCAATACCAAGGTCAAAGAAGAAGTCTTCATCTAATTCTCTTTTTTCTTTAGTTTTAATTTCATGTACTTTTACTTTAAATGTAACTTCTTGTCCCTTTAGAGACTCTTCCATATAATCATCTGGGAATGTTACTTTAATATCTTTCTCATCACCTGACTTCATACCAATTAATTGTTCTTCAAAACCAGGAATAAAAGTACCACTTCCTATTTCTAGAGAATAGTTTTCTCCTTTACCACCATCAAAAGGCTCTCCATCTTTAAATCCTTCAAAGTCAATAACGGCAACATCACCGTTTTCAACTTTACCGTTTTCATCTTTATTAACTAATTCTTCATATCTTTCAAGTAAATGGTCTATTTCATGGTCGATTTCTTCTTTAGTTACTTTAACTTCGTTAGGTTTAACTCCTAAATCTCTATATTTTTTAATCTTAACTTCTGGTTTAGTTATAATTTTAAAAGTAAATGTTACACTATTTTCATCTAAACTCTTTAAATTAGGCTCAGGTTGTACAACTGGTACTAAATCATTATCTTTTAAAGCTTTAGTATAAGCATCTTGAATTACTAAGTCTGCTGCATCTAGTAAATAGTTTTGTCCAAATTTCTTATCATAGATATTCTTAGGACATTTACCTTTTCTAAAACCGTCTACTTCAACTTTTTTAACTCTATCTTTAAAAGCCTTATCAACAGCATCAGTCCACTCTTTTCCTTCTACTTTTATTTCAATATTATGATAATTTTTCTTATTTGTTTCTTTTTTAGTTTCTTTCTTTTCCATATTTCTTCCTCCAATACGTCTCTTATTATATCTGATAAAATCAAGTTTTTCAACAGTTTATTCAAATAAATTGGTAATTACTTACATTAGTCAATATCTTTGTTAATGATTACTCAATAAATAACCAGAGACTTCTAAAGTTTCTCTGGTATATGACATACTTAATTTTCTTTTTTCTTTACTAAAGTCTTAACTATATTATTTTGAGAATTATTTATTATTACATCTTTTTCATCTTCTAAAGCAACAATTTGTCTATTGTATTCGTCCGTAAAAACTTCACTATAACTTTCAATACTACTATTTTTTATATCAATACTTCTAGCATCAGTAGAAAAATCTTTTATTTTGCAATGAACATTATCAAAACTTATTTTATTTCCTATATGAAATAAATAGTCAATATTTTTATTCATATTATTTATTTCTAGTGGTGAATATAAAATTTCAATTCTTTGTACATCTATATTTCCATCTATACTTGTCTTAGAAGCATAATACACTACTAATGATTCATCAGTACTATAAGTAATCTCTTTTGACTCTCTTACTTGAACACTAAATTTATCATCATCTTTTATACATACATCACTTGCTTTTACTTTAAAATTATATTTTCCGCTATCAACAGTAATTTTAACTTCCGTATTAGGACAAGCTTCTATACACTCAGCACTTCCATCAATATCTGCTGATTTATAAAAGTGTATATAACTGATATTGTCGTTTACTTTATATTTATTATAAGCTAACTTCTCTAAATCAAAAACTTTTCCTTTTAAAAAGCCATATGTTAATGGTGTAATAATATGTATTTTATCACTACCAGAAACTTTGTAATAAATTCTTGCAATTTTTATATACTCTTTTATAGCAGTTAAGGTTTCTTTTAATTCTCCCATAGTGAACCTCCTATTTTATAAACATTGCATCTCCAAAGGAGAAGAATCTATATTTTTCTTTAACGGCAATGTTATAGGCATTTAAGATATTATCTTTTCCTGCTATAGCAGATACTAACATAATAAGAGTTGATTTAGGTAAATGAAAATTAGTAATAAGTCCATCTATACTCTTAACTTCTTTACCTGGATAAATAAAGATATCTGTAAAGCCAGAGTCTTCCCTAAACTCTCCAAACTTACCATAAGCTGTCTCTAATGTTCTAGTAGAAGTTGTTCCAACAGCAATTATTCTTTTACCATTTTCTCTTGTTTTATTTAAAGTATCGGCAACACTCTTACTCAAAGAATAAAACTCGCTATGCATCTTATGCTTAGTAACATCTTCTACTTTTACAGGTCTAAACGTACCAAGTCCAACATGAAGAGTTAGATATACGATATTTATACCTTTCTCTTTTATTTTTTTAAGTAACTCTTTTGTAAAATGAAGTCCTGCAGTAGGAGCAGCAGCACTACCTACTTCTTTAGCATACACCGTTTGATATCTATCTTTATCTTCTAGTTTTTCATGAATATATGGAGGTAGTGGCATAGTACCAAGTTTATCTAATAGTTCATAGAATATTCCTTCATAACTAGCAGTAAATACTCTAATACCTTCATCTTTAACTTCAGTACATGTTAACTTTAATAAACCCTCACCAAAAGATACAACATCACCTACATGAATACGTCTAGCAGGTTTAACTAAAGTCTCCCAAGTATCACCTTCAACATTCTTTAATAATAGAACTTCTATAACGGCTTTAGTACTCATCTTTTCACCTATTAATCTAGCAGGTAAGACTTTAGTATCATTTAATACTAAAGTGTCTCCTTTATTAAGATAATCTATAATATCATAAAAATGTTTATGTTCAATTTCTCCTGTTTTCTTATCAAGCACCATAAGTCTTGAAGCATCTCTTTGTTTAATTGGTGTTTGAGCGATTAACTCTTCTGGTAAATTATAATCAAATTCTTCTAACTTCATAAATATCCCCCTATTCTATATCTAGGTTAAATAAACCTCCTTGGTAGTTTATATTAAGCTCTTTATATGCTTTTTCTGTTACCATTCTACCTCTACTTGTTCTTTTTAAATAGCCTTCTTGTAAAAGATAAGGCTCTATTACATCTTCAATAGTAGATGTTTCTTCACCAATTGAAGAAGCTAGAGCATCTATTCCTACAGGTCCTCCATTAAAGCGTTCAATAATCGCTCTTAATAGTTGATGGTCAGTCTCATCTAGTCCACTCTTACCGACTTTTAGTCTCTCTAAAGCTTTTTCCATTACTTCTAAATCAATAGATTCTTTCTTATCTACTAGAGCAAAGTCACGTACTCTTTTAAAGAGACGGTTAGCAATACGAGGAGTTCCTCTACTTCTTTTAGCAAGTTCAACTGCTGCTTCATCATCTATTGGCATATCTAAGACTCTACTTGTTCTTTTAATGATTTCCGTTAACTCTTCTGTTGTATAGAATTTTAATTTAGAAATAATACCGAAACGGTCTCTAAGCGGTGCAGATAAATCTCCTGCTCTTGTTGTCGCTCCAACTAAAGTAAATGGAGGTAGATCTATTTTAATACTACGAGAACTTCCTTCCCCGCCGATTATTATATCTAAAGTAAAGTCTTCCATAGCAGGATATAGTATTTCTTCAATATATCTTGGCATTCTATGAATCTCATCTATAAATAAGACATCTCCTGGTTCAAGAGTTGATAGTATCGCTGCTAAATCCCCACTTTTTTCAATTGATGGACCACTAGCAGTTTTAATATTAACACCAAGTTCTCTTGCAATAATAAAGGCAAGTGTAGTTTTACCTAGTCCAGGAGGACCATATAATAAAACATGGTCTAATACTTCTCCTCTTATCTTACTAGCTTCTATAAAGACTCTAATATTTTCTTTAACTTCACTCTGTCCAATATATTCATCTAAGACCTCAGGTCTAATAGTATTATCTACTACGCCATCATCTTCTAACTCTTCTCCTGTTACAACACGTTCCATTCAATCACCTACTTCAATAATAATTTTAAGGCTTCTTTTATTTGGTCTTCTATACTTAAAGAATTATCTACTTTCAAGATTATACTCTTAATCTCTTTATCTTTATAACCAAGTCCAAGTAAAGCTTCTCTTAACTCTTCACTTGTATCTTTAACGATTTCATCACCCGTAGTTAAGTCATCAAGTTTTCCTTTTAAATCAAGTATCATTTGTTTAGCAAGTTTCTCACCTATCTTAGGGAACTTCTTTAGATAAAGAATATTTTCTCTATTAATCGCATCACTAATACCATTAATAGAACCTGTAGCAATTATTGGTAGAGCCATCTTAGGTCCAAGGCCCTTAACACCAATAAGTTTTAAGAATAGTTCTTTTTCTTCTTTAGTTTTAAAGCCAAATAGGCTATGTTCATCTTCTTTTATTTGTTGATATAAATAGACTTTATAATCATTTCCCTCTTCAAAAGAGAATGGATTAGGTGTATTAATAAGATAACCTATACCATTATTTTCTAAGATGATAGCATTAGACATAACTTCTGTTACTTTTCCTATAATATAACTATACACTTTTTTCTCTCCTATCTTTAATAATCAAGACTATACTTAATATAACGTTAAGAGGAACAAAGATATTAAATGAATTCATTAAAAGAAGATCTGCTATAGTAAATATTTCTATTAAACATATAGCATATAATAATGTATTTTTCTTTTCTTTATCTTGAATTTTATAGTTGAAAAATATAAGAATTATAAATAAAACTGTAATTACTATCTTAATAATATTAAATATATTTATAAACTCATCAGTGTATTGATAATCTTCGATAAAAGCATTTATTCTAATATTACCAGTCTGAATTAGAAATAAAACTGTAGAAAGCAAATTTAATATTATATTAGCGATATATACTGTTAATTTCATCTTAGTCCTCCTTCATATTATGATGAACATCTTGCACATCATCTATATCTTCTAAAGCCTCTATTAGATTATATACTTTTTCTTTAGTTTCATCATCAAGTTCTACTTCATTGTTGGCAACATTTGTAACTTCACTAGTAAGGAATTCGGCAACACCGATGTTAGCAAGGGCATCTTTTACAGCGATAAACTTATCACTAGGTGTTGTGATTAAGTATGTATCACCATTATTTTCCATATCTAAAGCTCCTGCATCTAAAGCTGTTAACATTACTTCATCTTCATCATAATCACTTGGAATTACAATAATACCCTTACGTTCAAAAATATAACTAACAGAACCATCAGTACCTAAATTACCACCACGTTTAGAAAAAGTACTACGTACAGCTGAAGCTGTTCTATTACGATTATCAGTAAGGCAATCTACCATGATAGCAACGCCACCTGGTCCATATCCTTCATATCTTATACTCTCATAATTTTCTCCATTACCTGCTCCTTTAGCTTTATCAATAGCTTTTTGGATATTATCTTTAGGCATATTAGCAGCTTTAGCTTTCTCAACAACTAATCTTAAAGATGCATTACTATCAGGGTCTGGTGTACCTGACTTAGCAGCAACATATAATTCTTTAGCAAGTTTTTGAAAGACTTTACCTCGTGCTGCATCTATTAATCCTTTCTTTCTATGAATAGTAGCCCATTTTGAATGTCCACTCATTTTTATTACCTCCCTTTCTTTCTTCACTATAATAACACAAATATATCATTTATTCTAGCTTTAACTTAAAATTAATGTTATTATACATCTAGGTGAATTACATGGAAAAATATATAAAGAATGGTAATAAGAAAATTAAGTTTAAGACAGTTACAAAATTTACAGATAGATTAAAAGGCTTTAGATTTTATCTTTATCCTATTAAAGAAGGATTATGTTATCCTAAAAAGAAAATGATTAATACTTATTTTGTCTGTCAAAAGTTAGATATTGTTGTTACTGATAAAGAGAATAATATACTAGCAATATATCCAAGTATTAGAACGGAAAAAGTTATAAGACCAAGATTAAAAGCTTATTATATATATCTATTACCAGAAGGAAGTTCTAAAGGCTTAGAAAATTATGATAAGTTAAGGATAATGACTAAATAGTCCCCATAGTTTTACTATGGGGATTTAAAAACAATATTAATGATGTACTAAGTTTTCTTTTAGTATTTAAATGTTTCTCTACATAAGCCTTGCTATTTGACTTTTAGATAGTCCTGTATACTCACATACTTTAGGAATAGGTAATCCATCTTTAAGAAGATTCTTTGCAATAGATTTTTTTTCATTACTAGCACCTTGCTTAATGCCTTGTTTAACTCCTTGTTTAAGTCCTTGTTTAAGTCCTTGTTTTTTAGCAGTAATTTTTATACTGTTTTCTATTCTTCTTCTTTCCTCTTCTTCATCATAAAGTCCAATAGTATATGCATCATTAGTTAATCTTTTTAATTCATTAGCAACTTCCATCAACTCAACATCTCCTTCCGCTATCTTTTCAATCTCATCAACTTTTGTTAAAGTTAATATTACTAGTTCTTTTTCTAATTTAGTTAACTCTAATCCTCTATCATACTTTTCTCTTATTAATTTTAAATTAACATATATTTTACCCCATTTATCACTTTCTATTATTCCATATTTATCTCTTGATTTAAATTCTAATAGATTCTCCTTATTTAAGAAACAATAAAAGTTATTAATATTTATCTGTATTACTTTAGGCATACTAGCATAACTTTTCGCTTTTCTTATTAAATCATTTTTTATTTTACCTAAATAAGCATCATTTCTCTCAATTAAGCCATTCCATTTTCTATTATTAAACTCAAAGTTAAAAACATAGCCTTTTACTTTAAATAAAACATCTGATACTTTACCCTTTTCTAAAACATTATCTATTACATACTCAGTATTCATTTCTTTATAAGTATTTAATATTATTTTTTTAGATACACTTGTTAAGTTAGATGTAGTATCTGCCCTATACTTAGGACAGTTTCTCATAATTGCTTTATATATACAGTCATAAGTAGCAGGAACAATCTCACCTTTTCTTCTTAAGTCTTTAACTATTTCTTCAAATCTTTTCTTAGTAATAGCCAAGGAAATTCCTCCTTTCTGCAATACATATAACATAGTCAATAAATGATTGCAAAAAGGTAAAATTTAAAATTCAGGAAAAATACCTCTTCAATTTAATGTTTTCTCTAGACGAATTTTAAATATTCATATCAAAAATCACTTCAATTTATAAAATTCATACTTTTTTAAAATTTTTCATAACCTCCTTTTCCCCATCTTTTTTATACATCGCCTCTTCTACTTATAAAGTATCATAATAGATAGATTGTGTCAACAGAAAAAGTAACAAAATAGCTATTAATTTATCAAAAGTTATTAACATTACTAACGTCAGAGATACTATCAGTAATTCTTATTCAAACTTGTTTCTAACAATATCTTTTTTTGATTTTCTTACTCCTCCCATTATTACACTCAAAAAAGGAAAAGAAAAAAGCCGAATAAAAATTATTCATTTCTACTCAGCCCCTTTTATTATAAACTAGGACTCATCACGAGGCGAAACGAGCCACCAATAGCTACCTCCCCATTGATACTACCATGACTAAATGCAAAAATACCAGAAATTAATGTATTATGGCTGTGCATACCTCCACGCATCATCCAAGGATACGTTTCTGTAATCATAGTCTGATAATCACCATACCAACCAGCAGTTTCTGATAAACCGTGGGATAAACAAACACTTCCATTACATGCTTCATCTAAAGTACTACTTGTATATTTATTATAATATTTTGAGTCTAATGTTAATGGATTACTAAATCCACTGCCACCTATAGTATCATTATAATTACCCATTACATATTCCCAAGCACCACCAGACATATCATAAACTCCGTATATTGTCCCAGTCGTAGAGGCTCCTACTCCTTTTCCTGATGCTCCTGACTCATCTCTTATATTATTATCATATGTATATGGACATCCATAACTTCCACTAGAACTTGGTGCCCCACTACTACATCCTGTTATAAAACTATTTGATTTATTTTGATATATTTCTTTATCAGCACCTATAAAATTAACATTACCAAGCTTTCCATAAGCACTTTGTGAAAGATATGCAACTGCAGCCCACTCATCATTTCTCATTGCATGTGAATTCATAACTGTACTAAATCCATACATATTTCCTTCTGCACTTACTTTAAGTCCCACATTATAAATATTACTTACATTTATATTTGCCCAACTACTTACATTTGGCTTAATTATTGGATCTGGTGTCGTTGAATTTGAATTACTTTGTGTTGTATTACTTGTCTCAAACTTCCCTACCCAAATACCACTTAACTCCTCACTACCAAAAGTAAAAGCATCTGGTGTATACCAATTCTTTGGCTCTTCTGTATTATTATATCTTGCAGTACCTTTTTCCTTTACATCTGTTCCAACAAACTTAATATCTATCTCCCCAGGAAGTGCTTGTGTTGGTGTACTACTCAAATACACTCCTTTTTTCCCATAATAGTTAGCACCTCCATCACTACTTGCAATCGTATAACTATATCTTGGTATCCATACCCACATAGTTTCTATATCATCCATCGGAATTACTGTACCTACTCCTGCACTTTGATATTCTGAAAGCCTTTCACTTTTTACAGTAACTGCATTGGCCCATATACCTCTTCCATAGTTATACCAACCGTTTTCTTCATCTGTCTTTACCCAGTTATATCCATCATGACGTACTGCAATCATATTACTATCCATCTCTGGAGCATTTACTTCTTCATTATCTTGTATAAACTTATCTTCTGCTACTTGTTGTGTTGCAAATACTTGTAACTTTCCTAAAAATGCTTTACCCATTACATCGTTTCCAGCATTTATATTAAGCCAAACTCTTAATTCACAATCTAACGTCTCGCTAGCATCTATCACTCCATGATATATCACTGGAGAATCTGATAGAGTACCTGTATATGAACTATCTCCTACTTTTACCTCATATCTTATATCTTTAGTATCTAAAAGTTCACAAGCACTACCATCAGTAGTTTGACAACTATTTATTAACTCTTCATCATCTATAAGTGATAATGAAAAATATAAGTCTATTCTACTTTTATTAGTAAGTGAAAATTTATAAGGACTAAATTCTTTTCCATCATCATCATAAGTAGGTATAGCATTTACTAACTGTATTCCTTCTGAAGCACTTTCATCTAATTCTAAATCAATAGTATCCACTAAAATACTTACATCTTTTTCACCTTGTAATGTTGTCATTAACCAGGCATATGATAAACCTATTATCAAAACAATTAATAAAACTAATACTAATATAACTATGTATTTCTTTTTCTTATTTTTCATTTTCTTACTCCTTCCATTATTACACTCAAAAAAGAATAGAATTATCCTCTATTCTTTTAAGTCATAATGAAAGAAAGTAACTAGATTACTACTAAACTGCCCCCCCCCAAGTAACATATTGTAAACATATTTTTCTCATATTTTTACCTTCTTTCTCTATCTTGTTAACTTAATATTACCACATAGTAAAGATATAAGTAAAGCATTAATTTCTTCTATTTTTACTAATTAACTCTAAGGAAACTGTCAATTGTTTAATTCTTTCTATTATTCTTTTTGCCTTTATCTTTTCAATACCATTATTAGTATTACTTAAAGTACTCTCTAATTCATCTAAAGTTAGGTTAGATGTAAAGAACGTAGGCAATTCTTCTTCCATACGATACTGTAGTATTGGTCCTAACACTTCATCTCTACTCCAAGATGTTGTATTCTCTGCTCCTATATCATCTAAGAGTAAAAGAGGTACTGTCTTAATAAAATCAAATTTCTCTTCATAATCACTTCCAAAAGATGATTTTAGACTTCTTAAAAGTTCAGGATAATACACTAAGGCAGAAGATATATTTTTCTTAGCAAGTTCATTAAATAATGCTGCTATTAAATAGGTTTTACCACTTCCAAAAGAACCACTTAAGTATAGGCCTTTACCTTTCTTATCTTTTATATAACTATCCATAAACTCTTTAAAATATTTAAAGATGGGAAGACGTTTTTTATCATCTCGATAAGCTTTAGAAAAGGATGCTTCACTTATCTCTTTAGGTAAATCAAAACAAGTAATATTTTTCTTATAGGCATAAGTATTCTCTTCTTTAATTAATTTATCACAAGGTATATAACTAAAGTTTAAATTATTTCCATCTTTAATAGCAGTATAAACATGTCCTTTTAAAGTATTAGGGCAATTCTTAAGTCCAGGACAAGCTTTACAATTATTTTTTTCTTTAACAGTATCTTCGATACTAGTAGTATATTTAATTAAAACAGCACTACTTACATCAAGATTATCTACATAATCTTTAAAATCTTTATTACCTAAAGCTTCCCCATAATAACTCTTTAACTTAGTAACATCGATTTTTTTAACTAATGTATTTACCTTTCTCATAATTTCACTTCCTAACTAAGTATTTTAATATTATCATTTTCTAAAGACTTTTCATAATCATTTATAGCATTACCAATAATAACAAAATCCATTGCCATATTACTACCTATTTCTTCTAAACCATAAAGATTAAAGCGTTCTACGACCTTCTTACCAGCATTTAAGACAGCATTAGAACGAGGATTATTTTTTGTTCCTTCCTTAATATAAATTTCATTTGTATCGATATAATCTTCTAAAACAAACCCTGTACAATGATTAAAGCTATAATTTAAAGTTTCAAAATAATCTAAATTTAAAAATTCATTAACAGGCAAATTAGTAGCATACATAGACAGTAATGAAGCATACTTTAAAACAACTTCATTATAATCAAGAACATCATCTCTACTAAACCCCATAACTTTTCTTGATATTTTATCAATCTCATCTATATCGTATATCATTACTACCACTTCCCTATTTCCATTCTATCATTATTTTTAGATTTTTAACATCTTTTTTACTATTTCATAAACTATTACAGGTGATGTTTATGCGTTTTAAAGGAAATAAACATAGTCCATTCTGTAGATGTAATTTTTGTAAACAAAAAAGAAGAAGTAGTATCTTCTATTTAGGTTCTTTACTTGCCCTTGCAGTTATCATATGTTACCAGGCCGTACTTTTATTATTTCTAGTAACCAGAATACATGCTCTATTATTATTAATAGAATTAGTGCTTTTCATAGTGCTTCTTGTCTTTCTCATTTTTTAAAATGAACTCACTAGTTACTTTTAATCTATCAAAAAACTTATTTAATTCTATACATTTACTTAAACTAGATGGATATATATCTATTTTATCTGGTATTGTTATATTTATAAGTAAATAAAGATATTCTTCTTCTTTATAATGATATCTATGTTGATAAAGCCTAAAATTACTTAACATATCAGTATCATCATAGTTCTTCTTAAAGAAGCAAATAAAATCATAGGGAGGTCTTTCTAAATGAGCTTTCTCTAAGCTTATAAAATAATCATTATCTGAAGTTATAAAATGACTTAACTCACATTTACCATGAGCATAAACATATCTTTCACGATTTTTTTCTTTCATTATTTTATACCAGGACTCTACTAAATGTTTAGAGTAGTTTAAGGCACTATAGATAATTGATACATTTCTAATAAATAGATATTCAGATGGTGACATATATACTTTATTTTCAATTATATCTTGCATAGTAAAGTAATACTCTTCTAAGTAGTTTATTTTATTATTAAAGGTATCATACTCTTCTTTTAATTTATCTTTATCTATCTCTTTATATATAGTAGTTTTATTCTGTAAATCTGCTAAAGCATAAACTAAGTGTTTAGCAACTTCATCATTATCTAAGTCTTTTTTATCTAAGTAATTAAAATATAAGTCTTTATCAGTTATTTTAAAGGGCCTTAAATAGTTATTAATATTATGATCATCTAAGTATTTATATATTTTATCTATATCATACTTTTTCTTTTTTTTAATTAAGACTCTCATCTTATCATAATCTATTACTTTAATATCTTTTAAGTAAGTATATTTATTAATCATTAGAATCTACTGAGGTAGGAATAATAAGTTTAGATCCTACTTTTAAGTTATCTAAATCATTATATTCCGAAAGTACTTCTCTATTAGTATTATATTTAGCGATTACTTCTTCTAAGTTATCATCTTCTCTTAATATATAAACTGAATATGTAGAATAAGTCTCTTCTGTATTAGCGAAGCTCTCAAAGATAGAGTCCATTACTTGTTTATTACCATTATCTTCTTTCATAGTAGGTTCTGTAACTTTTTCTTCTTCATCCATAACAGGTACTTCTTCTAAGCTAGGTAATTTTTCTTCCAAACCTACAGGTTCGTCTTTCTCTTCATCAGTAGTTAATACTTCTATTTCTTCTTTAGTATTATCTTCTACATTCTCACTTTCTCTTATATTTTCATCTTTTACCTCTCTTACATCGGCACTCACTTCTTCTTTAGGTTCTATAACTTCTTCTACTTCTTCCTCTTCTACTTCTATTTTCTCTAAACCTTCTATTAAAAGTTCTACTATAATACTTAAAGCTTCTTCATTAACAATCGCATAAGTAAAGTTATTAATATCTACTTTTCTTGTCTCTTCTTCTAAAGCTGTAGTAAGCATAATTTCTACAGGAACTTTATAACTAAATTCTTCTTCTATTGTACTGGCTTCAGTCATTTTATAAGTACCACTAATTATTAAGTTACCTTCAATTTCACTATCGTTAATGAAAGCAAGATCAGGTTCTAATGAGATACTACTAATTTCTCCCACCATCGTTTTAAAAGCTATCTCTTTTTCTAAAGTTACAATTTGTTTCATACATTATCTCCTTTCCTTAGTTAAAATATATGACAAGAAAAAAAGATTATTACTATATCTTCTTTGCAAAAGTAATAATCTTTTCATCTTCTCTATCAGGAAATAATTCTAAAATACTATTAATTGCAACAACTGCCTCAGTATCATAATAATTTCTTTTCTCTAAGATATTTAATATTGTAAGTAAATAATTATCTGCTTTCCTATTAACACTATAATAATCACTAAACTCTTTCTTTATGTAACTTATAGAATGAAGAATATAAGGATTCCCTAAAAGATAGTGATAGTTAGTCTCTCTTAATAGTAAATCATCTAATTCTAATAGTTCTAAATAATCTTCATAAGTAAAGATAAAGTCTCTTTTCAAATATTCACTTTCTATATATGCCCTTGCTCTTTTCTCCATTTCCCTTTCATCTAGTTCTTTTAACTTACTTAATCTATCTTTAGCATATCTATCATTATAGATAGTAGATACTTCTAATGCAGTATCTAAAAAGTCTTCGTTGACAAGGAAAAAACTAGGTTCACTAACAAGTAGAGCATGTATTCCTTTCATAGTAGAATTATAATCATTTGTTTTAAGAACATCTAATCTCTCATCATCAGTCATATCGGCTTTTATATTTAAAGCATAGCGTCTATTTTCTATAGATAAATCTCTTAACTGCATACTTCCTCACTAACAAATAACTTTTTATATAACTCTTTATAATTAGAAACATAAATAAACTCTAGCTTTTCTCTTATCTCTTTAGGTACATCTTTAACATCGGCTTTATTTTTTAAAGGTAAATAAATAGTCTTTACTCCTTCTCTATAGGCTCCTAATACTTTTTCTTTAACTCCTCCTATTTCTATAATATCTCCTTGAAGAGTTATTTCTCCTGTCATAGCGATATGTGTAGATATTTTAATGTTTGTAAAAGCACTAATTAAAGCGGTTGTAAGAGCGATACCAGCACTTGGTCCTTCTTTAGGTATAGCACCTTCAGGAACATGAATATGAATATCATCATCAAAGATACTTTTAGGTAAATTAAACTTCTTAGCATTGGCTTTGATATAACTTAAAGCAATCTTAGCAGACTCTTGCATAACATCACCTAAAGACCCTGTTAAAACTAAGTTAGAACTTCCTTTATAATGATTTACTTCTATAGGTAAGATATCTCCACCATAAGGGGTATAAGCAAGACCATTAACAACTCCTTTTAATTTAGTCTCTTTATTTTCTCTATTAGTATATATTTTCCTATCTAAGTACTTCTCTAAGTCTTTACTAGTAACTTCATAAAAGACAGGCTCATTAAGAGTCAATACTTGCTTAACTATCTTTCTAAGTATCTTAGATATTAGTCTTTCTAAATTCCTAACCCCTGCTTCTTTAGTATAGTAATTAATAATATCAAGTATGGCTTTATCACTAAAATTAACTTGTAAAGAGGTAAGGCCATGTTCATCTAAAGCTTTAGGTATTAAATAGTTTTTAGCGATAGATAACTTTTCATACTCAGTATAAGAGTCTAAATAAATAATCTCTAATCTATCTCTAAGTTCAGGTGGTATTTGATCTTCATAGTTAGCAGTAGCGATAAATAAGACACTTGATAAGTCATACTCTTCTTCTAAATAATGATCATAAAAAGTACTATTTTGTTCTTTATCTAAGACTTCTAAAAGGCTACTAGCAGGATCTCCTCTGTAATTCTTAGTCATCTTATCTATCTCATCTATTATAAAGACAGGGTTAGAACTACCACACTTTCTTATCCCACTAATTATTCTACCAGGTAGAGCCCCTACATAAGTCCTTCTATGTCCAACTATCTCTGCTTCATCATTAACTCCCCCAACAGAAACACTAACAAGACGTCTATTAAGGGCTTTTGCAATAGTTTTAGCAAGAGAAGTCTTACCTACACCAGGTGGTCCTATTAAACAAAGAATAGGACTCTTTTCTTTAGGAGAATTCTGTTTAACAGCAATGTACTCAACAATTCTCTCCTTTACTTTAGTAAGACCATAATGACTATTATTTAAAATATTTTCTATTTCTTTAATATCTGTAACATCTTTTGTTTTATAGTCCCATGGAAGACTCAACATTAAATCAAGATATTCTCTTAATATAGAAGCTTCAGGAACATTTTCATTTATAGACTTATAATGTTCTATCTCTTCTTTAATCTTATTTCTTACTTTATTAGAACACTTAAGTTTCTTTAACTTCTTATTATAATTATCTATAACCATATTCTTACTACTAACAGTACCAAGTTCATTAGATATTATTTTTAATTTCTCAGATAAGTAGTATTTTCTTTGATCTTCATCTATTCTTTTATGAACTTTCGCTTCTATTTCTTTTTCAAGTTTAGCTAGATTTATCTCTTCTTTTAATTGACTAACTAAATTAATCGCTCTTTTAATAGGATCTAACTCATACAAATAACTTTTCTTAGTATCAGGAGAAAGATTAAGAAAAGATACTATAAAGTCTGTTAATTTATCTAAGCTTTTAATTGATGATATCTCACCTAACATCGCATTACTAACACTAGATATTTCTCTAACATATCTCTCATAATTACGATATAACATATTTAAGTATTTATCTTCTTCTAAAGAATTATTAGTAGTATTTTCTATTTCTTTATAATTAGCATAATAAACACCATTTTCTTCTTCATAAGAAGTTATCTCTATTCTTTTTAAGCCTATAAAGATGTAACGCATTTTTGAGTTTGGAATATTAAGTTTTAAAGTTAGGGTTGCTAAAAGTCCTATTTTAGGGAACTCTGTCACATCATCAGTACTAATATTATCAATAGAGTGGATAATGACTAATTCTTTATTATCAGTCTTATCGACAGCATCAACTATTCCTTGTTCATAATAATCTACTGTCTCACCACGATACTCCATTCCTGGAAAAAGTATTGCATTATTAATAATTAAAATAGGTAACTTCGCCATTTATATTCCTCCCTAAAAAACCTAATATTTATTATATCTAAAATTTAAAATTTGACAATAGAAAAAGAACATTTTTCATGTCCTTTTATTTTAATAACTAATACTTATTTTACTATACCAGATATAGTACATGAAGTTGGTGTATAAGCTTCATAAGCAGTATTACTTGTTGCTCTATATAAACTGATAGTATCTCCAGCTGTTTTACTACTTATTGTTTGATAATTACCTTCACTTGTAACTGCTTTTTCTTTAACCAAATCTCCATCAAGGCCATTTTCATCTAGAACACCAAAACCATTATTTGCATCATCAGTCATTTGAACAAAATATTGATAACTATCTGCACCAGCAGTAGAGCTGTTATAAATAATTACAAAGCTTTCATCTGAATATGCAGAATTGAATGGACTATCATGAGAACCACTTTCAAGTGCTACTGTGTTAGTAGATACTGCCAAACACTGTCCATAACTTGGCATTAAATCACTAGCATAATCACCATTTACAAAGCTAAGTCTTACAGCATTTGCATATTGTTGAGCAGTAGTTACAAAAGTATCACGTCTTGCTCCTCTAATATAACCTGACATAGCTGTAATTGCAAGAGTCATCAATATTGCTAAAATAATTATAACTGCAAGCAATTCGATTAAAGTAAATCCTTTCTTGTTCATTCTTTTTTTCATTTCTATAACCTCCATATCTTACTTTTACATCATAGCAAATATTTATTTAACTGTCAATAAATATTTGTAATAGAATATCCACTTAACACTCCTCCTACTGCAGGAATTTCAATATCTAAATCACTTCCAGTTGTAACTTTATTTCTGGCATTTTCTTTATTTAAATCACTTCTTGCAGTCAGAGGTATTCCTCTTGTATTTCCGTCATAATTTTCAACAATTGTAGAAAAATATTCATAAGAGTTTCCTGATCTAGCAACTACTACATATGATTTATCTAAATCATAATCACCGCCTTCTGGAGCTTCTGTAAATTCAGATGTATCTAATGTTCTTAATAACATAACTATACAATTTCCATCTGTTGGTAACTCAATGCTAGTATTGCTTCTAATTTCATATTCTGCTAAAGTTATCATTTTCTTAGCATCAGATACATACGTATCCTGTTTATTTCTGTCAATTATACTCATAACATTAGGAACTGCAATTAACATAATAAGTGCCAATATTAAAATAGTCGCTAATAATTCTATTATTGTAAAACCTTTTCTATCCATCGCATCACTTTCCTATCTTTTACTATATTATAGCATTTTTTTTATCAAGATAAAATATTTTTTAAATTTTCTCTTTCTAAAAATGAAGTTTCTGTCAAGTTATTACCAAAAAGTGAATCATAACGAAAGATAGCAAAACCACTATAATTAGATAGTTCACGACTAAGCATTACTTCTCTAGCTATTATATTATTATATTCTATCCATTCATTAGAACCATCTTTAGCATAATCATCTACATTACCAGTCTTATAAAAAGCAAGAGCAGGAATTAATTCTATATTATTAGTTATTAAATTATTCCAAGACTTAACAGTATCTTCAAAAGGTTTAGTACTATTAAAAAAGCCATAATAGACCTGAGGCATTATATAATCTAGATACCCTTTTTCAGTACAAAAAAGCCTTGTATCAACATAATTACTATTATAATTATTATCTATATTACCATCAGGAGAGATACCAAAAAGAATTGACTTATCATAAGATTTTATAAGTTTATAAGTTTTTTTAATTAAAGAACTAATAGTATTTAATCTAAATTGCTGTAAAGTTAAATTATTATCTTTTAAAGACTTTTCATACTCCCTTTTATCTATATCATCACTCTTAGGATAGAAATAATCATCAAAATGTATTCCATCAACATCATAGTTTTTAATTATCTCTTCTATACCCTCAAGAATTAATGTTTCTACTTTATTACTAGCAGGATTATAGTAGATCCCATTATCCGTAACTTCTATATTAGTAGAGTTTAACATACTATAAGCAGGATTATCTTTACTGATTACACTAATATCTGTATCATTACTAATTCTATATGGATTAATCCAAGCATGTAATTCTAAATTTTTATTATGAGCTTTCTTTACAAAGTAATCTAAAATATCAAAAGGTAAATCATCTCCTTCAGTATTAACAACACTTCTACTACTAGGATAAATAGATGATTTATATATAGCATCACTAAAACTCCTTACTTGAAGTATTATCATATTAAAACCAAAATTCTTAACATTATCAAGCATATCATTTATAGTACGTTTCATCTCTTCACTACTTTTACCTCTTAAATTGTTACCAAGTTCAATATAAGAAATAAACACAGCTCGCTTCTCTTCCTCTATCTTAGATTTATCTTCCTTTTTTAAAGTATCTTTAGGTATGAAGATATAAATTACAACTAATAAAAAAATGATAAGTATTAAATAATATTCTCTTTTCATACACTTATCATATTATTAAAACTATAAATTTATTGTCTAATTAAGAGATGCAATCACTATTTTTTATAATAAATAACTGATTATCTTTATAAAAAGCATAAAACACATCATCAAGCTTTACTTTTTTACTAGCAAGCAACTCATTAAGCCATTTCTCTTTTCTTCTTATTTTCTTAAGTGTCATCTTCTGTATTTTACCATCAAGAATTAAAGGAAGAGGATATGGTCCACTATTATTAGCATCTTTAGTAAAAACAGAAAGTTTACCACTAGTCTCTAAAATTGCATACTCTACTTCTTCAATACTTTTAACATTTCTAGCACGTAACTGAGTAAGTAAATCTTCTAAGTTATAGCGTTGTTTAATCATCTCTTTAAAATTAACTTTACCATTATCTATAATAACAGATGCATCTCCATCTAACATACTTCTAACCTTATCACTTTTTAAAGAGATTTTAGCAAGTACGATTTGTAGTATTACTAAGACTCCTATTGGTAAGAGCATTAAAAATACACTACTATCATATCTTTCAATACTAATCGCTGCAAGTTCTGCAATTAAAACTGAGACTATTAAGTCTATTATTCCTAATTCACCCACTTCTCTTTTACCCATAAAGCGGTAAAATATAACTATTGCAAAATAAAAGAAAATAGTTTTTAAAAGTATTAGTAAATAATCCATAATTATCACCTACTAATAACATCTCCAACTCTTTTTAAATTATACCTTTATTTTTTAAAAGTTCTATTATTTCTTTATGTATTTCATCAATTGTTTTCTCTTTATTTTCATCAATACAATCTATTATATCCCAGTTATAAAGGCCAGCAAGTTCTAAATAAGCTTCTAAAACTCTATTTTGCTTAGAATCTTCTTTAGTTAAATCAAAAGATAATTGATTACTATATTTATAAGGCATATTAAGTAAAATTGTATAATCTGGCTTAGGTAATTTTAAAAGCCAGTACTCTAGTTTATCTATCCACTGATACATATAAAATCTCTCATCACTATCACTATATTTACTACCCTGAGTAGCCATATTAGAACTAGTATAACGGTTAATAACAACGATATAATCATTATCAAGATATTCTTTAATTTTATTTATATTATACTTTCTATCTGCAGCGGTATATAAACAAACAAGTTCGGGATCTAAGGAATCGATTCCTTCATTAAAGTAGTTATTGTTATTTAAAAGGCAATCTTTAAAGATTCTTCCTGTTGGAGTATCATACATAGGAAAAGAAAATTCTATTGATTTTATCCCCATTTTATTTAAAGACTCTACTAATAATTTACTTTGTGTCTCTTTTCCACTACCTTCTATTCCTTCAATAACAATAATCTTGCCCATAATGCACCCTCCTATATATTTATATTATTATGTTCGTCAAATGGTACTAACAAGCATTTACGACTTGCTAAATAATCACACATATGGACAAAATTTTGATATTTAGTATGAGGTTTATCTAAGACTTCATTACCGTTATAATCAGTAGTATAATCTCCCATATGTGTTTTAATAGCATCACTTATAAACTTAGCATCTTCACTACTTAATCCTACTTTACTAGCATTATCAAGAATAACTTTACTAGCGATTAAAGGATGATCAAAACGAGTATATCTCTCCTCTACAAGACCTTTTTTAAAACCATCATGTAATAAAAGTGCCATAAGCATTAAATCTTTTTCTCTTGATGTATACTTTTTACCAATAGATAAGTCTTGCAATAATTCATAACCTATTCTAACTGCTGCTTTAGTATGACGAAGTAGTCCTCCTTCTCCTTGAGCATAACTAGGATGATACTTACCAGTTGATGCAGCAGGTTCCCTAAAGAAATAATCTGGTAATAATTCTATTAGCTCACCAAGACTTTTTCTTAAAGATTCATCTTTTATATAATTAATTTCATCATAAAATATCTCTTTTTTATTCATAATTACCTCTTTCTAGTCCATTATATCAAAAGAAACATTTGTTTGTAAAGTATCTTAGAATTTTAATATTATTTCATCTAAAACATAAAAATAATCTTCATATACTCTTAAATATCTATTATCTTCTTCTAAAATATTACTGTTAACTAATTCTTTATAATTAAATATATCATCTATATTAGCTTTATATTTATATTTAAATATCTCTTTATCTATTCCTCTATTAGTTCTTAGATTTAACATAACTTCATAAAACATTTTATCTTTAATAGTTAATATCTCTTTATCTATAATAGTTTTACCATTAATATAGTTAGTAATACTTCTAGTATTAGTATATCTAATATTATCTATATAACCACTAGCTCCTACTCCAAAGCCATAATATTCTAAATTATGCCAATATTTTAAATTATGTTTTGAAGAGTACCCTTCTTTAGAAAAGTTAGATATTTCATAATGAATATAAGAGTTATCTTTAAGTATAGAAGATATCATATCATACATTTTTCTATCTAAAGATTTATCTATATTATTAACACCATTTGTTTTTAATTTAGTATTATCTTCTATAATTAAAGAGTATGTTGATATATGAGTAACATCTAATGATAGTAAAAAGTTTAAATCTTCTTTTAAATCATTTAAAGTCTCTCCTTTTATAGCATAAATTAAATCTACATTTATATTAGTAATACCCTCTTTTTTTAAGTTATTTATACAAGTAATAACACTATCTTTACTAGTTCTTCTTTCAAGCACATCCTGTAATTTACTATTTATAGTTTCAACTCCAAGACTAACTCTATTAACACCATAGCTTTTCAATAATTTAATCTTATCCAATGCTAAACTATCAGGATTAGCTTCTATAGTAATCTCACAGTCTTTACTTAACTTAAACATCTTTAAAATACTAAATAACTTCTCTAATTCATTAAGACTTAAACTACTAGGGGTACCTCCTCCTATATATAAAGAAGTAATAATTTCTCCTCTATATTTAGCTTTTATCTCTTTATCTAGAGCCTCTAAATATTTATTAACATATTCTTTATTATAAAACACCTTACAAAAATCACAATAAGCACAAATATAATTACAAAAAGGAATATGAATATAAACTGCATCTATTTTATCAATCATAGTATCACCTAAAGCTTATTTATAATTCTTTAAGAATTCTTCCTTATATTCTAAGATTCTATCTTCTTTAATCGCTTCTCTTAACTCTTCTGTTAATCTAATTAAAAATCTAATATTATGAATTGATAAAAGTCTTCCTCCTAGCATTTCTCCTGTATTAAGTAAATGTCTAATATAAGCTTTAGTATAATGTTTACAAGCATAACAGTCACAGTTTTCTTCTATAGGTGTAAAATCTTCTTTATATTTAGCATTATTTAAATTAATTTTACCGCATCTTGTAAAAGCTTGCCCATGTCTTGCAATTCTTGTAGGTAAGACACAATCAAAGATATCTACCCCTCTAATTACTCCTTCTATTATATCAATAGGCTCTCCTACTCCCATTAAATATCTTACTTTATCTTCTGGTAAATAAGGAATAGAATAATCTATCGCTTTATACATATCTTCTTTAGACTCTCCATCATTAGCAACGCCACCAATACTATAACCATCAAAGTCTAGTTTTACTGTTTCGATAGCAGAATATTTTCTTAAATCTTCATGGGCACCACCTTGAACGATACCAAATAAAGCCTGTCTTGGATTATTATGTACTGCTTTACCTCTTTTTGCCCATCTAATAGTTCTTTCTACACTATTTTTTAAATATTCATAATCTGCACTAGCAGGAGGACATTCATCAAAACTCATTGCAATGTCACTATCTAGTTTATTTTGTATTTCTATAGACTTTTCAGGAGTTAGAAATAACTCTTTACCATCTATAT
The DNA here is from genome assembly GCA_946497955.1 of uncultured Mycoplasmatota bacterium. Lineage (GTDB taxonomy): Bacteria > Bacillota_I > Bacilli_A > RF39 > UBA660 > Onthousia. The sequence continues at coordinate 34,851 of CAMMMH010000005.1, forward strand.
GACTTTTAAAATGTACTCCTTCTTCAGTAATATCTTTCTTTTTATTTTTAGCAAGAGAAAAGACTTGAAAACCACCACTATCAGTAAGTATTGGTCCATCATAGTTCATAAATTTATGAAGTCCTCCGGCTTTATTAACTATATCTTCTCCTGGTCTTAACCATAAATGGTAAGTATTAGCAAGAACAATACCGGCACCTGTTTCTTTAACTTCTTCAGGACTTAATCCCTTAACAGTTGCTTTAGTCCCTACAGGCATAAACATAGGAGTTTCTACAGTACCATAATTAGTTTTAATAGTACCAAGTCTTGCTTTAGTATTTTTTTCAGTTTTAATTAAATTATATTCTATTTTCATAATTCCTCCTATAGAAAAAGAAGCCTAACCTCTTCTTCTTTTTTGATATGTAAGTGGATCTTTAGCAATAGCTTCATTTAAATTATTATTTATATCATAAACAATTCCTTCATGTAACAATCCATTCTTATCATAATATTCAAATCGTTCATTATCTTTTAACCCTATAATAGCAGCACCTATCGCACTGGTAACTTCTATATAACTATGAGTATCTTCACTAGATAGAGCCTTATTTATTACTTCAACTCTTATATTTTGAATTTCTCCATCTTCAAAAGTCATAATACTAACTTTACTACCAACATTAACTACATCATTTGATTCTAAAGTTATAATTCTAACTTTATTTAACAATCTATTAAGCTTATCCAATCTAGTTCTAATACCATAAATATTATAATTAGCACTAGAAATTTTAGTAACATTACTATTATCTATCTCTATAATAGTACCAAAATATCGAGCCTTTTTAGTTTTGCCATCTTCAATATATGTATAAATCTCTTCAATTCTATCGCCTATATTTTTAGTATATAACCTACTGGCAAGTTTACTACTAGCTTTTATTTCAGTTTTAGGATCAACAGCGTCCTCATCTACAATCCTAAATTCTTTGATTGTATCTTCTCCATCTATCAATTTAATAATAGAACCAGGCATTATTCTTTTTTCATATTTCTCAAGCTTTGATAAAGCATTAACTAAACGTTTCTTTTCTTCTTTTAATAAATTATACTGACTTAAAGTAATTTCATTTTCTTTATAATTAACATTTTCTTTCACTATCTTTCTAGTTGCAAATCTTTCTGACATAGGCCTAGAAACAATAAAATCTATATCATTTTTTGTCTTTCTATATATTTTCAAAATTTTTCCAGTAATCGTTAAAGTATCTTTCATACCTTTTAATTTAACAGAATATTGAAATATATCTCCTTTCTTTTTCCCTTTTACACTATCGCCAAGGGAACAGCTAGAACTAACATAGCCATTATTTTTATTAACTAAATTACTCATAAGACCTATTTCATTCTCTGCCAAAGTATATATTTCTTCTATATTTTCATCATCAAATTTAATCTTAAATTTAGTACCATAATCTATAATAGTATCATCCGCTCTTTTAACAAGTTCACTTTCTTCAAGTATACTACTTAAATATTTTATCTGTTCTTTCTTATTTCTTATATCATCACGAGATGTTACTTCATCAAAATAAATAGTAGCATTTTCTATTTCAGCTTGCAACTCATTAATTTTATCTCTTAAAGCTTTTACTTGTTCTGGTATTAATATCATTTAATCTCCCCCTTTAATGACTAGACTATGATACCATAAAAAAGTTTATAAGTAAAGAACTATTTACTACGTCTATTTTCATTAGTATAGTCATAACTTTTCGCTTCTATAAAGATTAATCTCTTTTTAGCATCTATTACCTTTTTTTGTAACTCTAAAGACATCTCTTTTAAAGTTTTATCTAAAAGATAAGCCCTATATTTATTTTTAACTAATTGTCTAAACTTTTCTATTTCATTTAAGGCCTCATGATAAGCAGTACCTGTATCATCATCACTATTTAAATAAAAGTTTACCATCTTTAAAAGTTTTAAATATTTCTTATAGACTTTATTACTAATAAAGACTTTTTGTATTTCTAAATTATAGATAAATACTTTATTATCATGAGACTTAATAGTTAATTCTTTTCCTAAAGTTAAATCTCCATTATAAGTAAAACTCTTTTCTATAACTAAATAATTATTCACATGAATCATCTCCTTTTAATAAGTCAGGTCTATTGTTCTTTGTAATTTCTATTTGTTGTTCCCTTCTCCATTTATCTATCTTAGCATGGTCTCCATTAACTAAGACATCAGGTACAACTAATCCATCATAAACTCTAGGCTTAGTATATGTTGGATAATCTAGTAAATTATCAGTAAATGATTCATTAAGATAACTTTCTTTTCTTATAACACCATCTATAAGTCTTGTAATAGAATCTATCAAGACCATAGCAGGTATCTCTCCTCCTGTTAAGATATAATCGCCAATAGATAGTTCCATATCACAAATAGTCTTAATTCTCTCATCAAAGCCTTCATAATGACCACAGATAATAATAAGGTGTTTTTCTAAAGACAAATCTAAAGCGATAGACTGCTTATATAACTTACCACTAGGGGTTAATAATATTACTTTAGAATTATCACTTCTTAACGCTTTAACAGCATCAAATATAGGTTGACACATTAAAACCATTCCTGCACCTCCCCCATAAGGAGTATCATCTACCTTTTTATGAGGGTCTTTACTATAATCCCTAATATTATAAACATTAATCTCTACTAAATTATTGTCCATTGCTCTTTTAATAATAGATTCAGCAAAGACGCCATTAAACATATCTGGAAACAAGGTTAATACATCTATTTTCATAACTTCCTCCTATAGAAGTTTAACTATAACTTCTTTTTTATTACTATCTATTTTCACAAAATCTTTATGATATGGCACTAATTTTTCCCTATTATTTATTAATAATCTAAGTATTTTATAATTATTACCAGTCTCTTCTACATCAAGAATACTACCTTCTAAATTATCAGTAGTTTTAACTTTATAAGTAATAAGTTCACTATCTAAGATATCCCCATTATTAAGATTAATTTCATCTTTAGATTTATATACTTTCTTACCCTTTAAGAATAATACTTCATTTATATTATTAAAACCATCAAAGATAACCATATCATAGTCTTTATGAACTCTATAACTAGTTATCTTATAAGCTTTATCATCTATAATTAAATTACTTCCTATTTTAAATATTTCCTCTTTTTGTTTAGTAGTTAAGTTATCTTTAATCCTAAGTTCCCCTTTAATACCATGAGTATTAACTATTTTACCTATATATAATTTAGTCATCCGCTTCATCCATTTCATAAAGTATTATACTAGTTGCAACCCCAACATTAAGGCTTTCTACAACTTCATTCATTGGGATATAAATAAACTTATCACTCATCTCTAAATACTTAGGATTAACCCCATTACCTTCATTACCAATAATAAGGGCAAAGACTTCTTTTTCATCATGAGATAAATTCTTAACTTCTTCCCCATACTTAACATAAGTAGAGAATACTGGTATTTTTAATTTCTTTAGTATAGGAATCAATTTATCAATAGAATAAAAGACTATCGGAACATGAAATATCATTCCTTGCGTCGCTCTTACTACTTTAGGAGAATATACATCTACTGAGCCATCTCCTATTACAATAGTATCTATATTAAAAGCTACGGCACTTCTAATAATAGTACCCATATTACCAGGGTCTTGAATCTCATCTAATATTAGAATTCTCTTACCAATAGTAGTATCTATTATCTTTTCACAAAGTCCTATCATCTTAGGAGGAGAATTTAAAGTACTTATTTTCTTTAAAACTTCTCTACTTACTTCTACCTGTTCTACATCTATTGGTAAAACCTCTCCTTCTTCTAATAAGACTTCTTTTAGGACACCAGCTTTATAAGCTTCTAATACTAAATGTTCTCCTTCTACCATAAACTCATTATTAAGGTCACGATACTTCTTCTTCCCTAATTTATAATAGTACTTAACTTTCTCATTATCTAAACTAGTTATAACCATACTACTCCTCTTCTCCATATTTATTAGTTAATTTTCTCCACTTCTTATAATCAGGGCAATTCTCTTCAACAATAGCCCAAAACTTCTTAGAATGATTCGCTTCTATTAAATGACTTAACTCATGATAAATAACATAATCAAGGCATCCTATATCTTTAGTAATTAATTCTGTGTTTAATGTTATAACATGAGTCTTAACATTACATACTCCCCATCTAGTAGTCATCTTCCTAAGTCTTAGTTTAGGATGAGGAATACTTCTTGTAAAATTATTATAACACATTTCTAGATGTTCACTAAAAATACCTAAAGCTTGTTTCTTCTTCCATTTATCTAAATCAAAATCTCTTTTAATAAAAACTTTATTCTCACCTAATTTAAAGTCACAAAACTCTGTATATATAATATCATATTTTTTACCTAAATAGTAAAATTCACTATTAAATTTTATCTTTTCTTTAACTTTCTTAATCATTTTTCTAATAGAATCATAGTTTTCTTCTATTACACTCATTATCTTTTTATTAGAGGTTAAAGTATTACAAGTAACATAAATAGTTAAATCATCTTTAACTCTAATATAAATATTTTTAGTTGTACTTTTCTTAACTATTTCTAAATTATAAGTTTCATTATCTATTGTTAATGTCATAAAATCATCCCTCTTGATAAAATTAATTATTTATGATAATATGAATATGTAAAGAGAATTTACATATTATAAAAAAGAGGAATACCTAGCTTTTGAGCAGTTAGGTACTATCCCAATTTTTGTGGATTATAGTACCACTCTAAGGAGTAGGTACTATTTTTATTAACATAAATAATAAAACGATTATTATGAAAATAAGTGAAAATATGATATAACATAGAAATTTTTCAAGTTTTCTCATATTATCAACTCCCCTTTCACATTATAAAAATATAAGTTAGGGGGATAGTACCTAATTGGCTAAGTATTCCTAGGTAAATAATAACACAAATGTATCTTCAATACAAGCGAACAAGATACATTTTTTTATGAATTTTCTATTAAAAATATTGAAACAATCAAATCTTTATGCTAATATGAATATGTAAATTTTCTTTACATGAGGAGTACTTAGTTTTCGTTTGGATGTTACCCCAAAAAACAGGTTGAATATACTAATTAATAGAGAATTTTACTATCTATAAATAATTAAAAGAATAATAATTATTAATAAGATAACTATTAAGAAATCTTTCTTACTCAAAAGTAAGTACAAATTAATTTACATCATTCGTTACTAAGTATTCCTAAGTAAATGATAGTCTAAATGTATCTTGTTCATTAAGATACATTTTTTTATTTTGAATATGTTTTCATTTTATTAATAAAATCATTATTTTTACTTATAGTATCTTCATCAAAAGAATGGCCATGAATATTAAAATCATTCTCATATAAACTAGTTAAGAAAATACAATAATTTATAAAATTATCTTTTCCTAAACTATCATTAATAAGAGAAAGACTATTATTGATAGCAGAAGAGTCAAAAAGTTCTCTATAAGTACCTAATAAAGGATTTACTAAAGGAAGATAAAAATCATAGGCACTCTTATATAAAGTATCATCATTACCATCTTGATCAAAGATATAAACATTATCTTTTCTTAATCTTTCAAATAAACTTCTTGCTTTTTCCTGTGTTCTAAATTCATTAAAGACACGATAATCTTCACTTATTACAATACTACACATTTTATTACTTATTTCACTTACATGAACTAATTCATGTAAAAGAGTTATATCAAGATCTTTATTAAGATATTTTTTTAAAAGAGGAAATGAAATATAAGTCTTAGAATAATTTTCAGATATCTTATAAAATGTTGTAATTGCATTTACATCATAATCAAAATCATCTTCAAAGTAAATTAATTCTCTTGCAATTATTACTTTTTTATAGAAAGCTACGTCTTTTATATTATCTAATCTATCTAAAATATTTTTACCAAAGATAGTATTTTTAATAACATTATGTTCTAATACTTTTTCTTGTCTATTTAGAAATTGTATACAATCATCTAGTTTTTCTTCATCTAATAAAGGAATAATTCCTATCATTTTGCAAGTATCTATATAATCTTGTTGTAATTCTAAAAGTAAGTCTTTTTCCTCATTATCATAAGTTAAATATTTTTTATATCTTTTATCAAAAGCATCAAATCTAAGTCCTAGAATAACTTCTTTATTTTTATCAAATACATCATCACTAATATTTAACAGTTCTTTTAAATATCTAAGAGTATAATCATCTATTTCATCTTGTAACTTTTCTCCCTTACTCATATAGTCATCCATTAATGATTTATAATATTTTAAATTATCTAAACTACTATCTAACTTTTTTATTGTTTCATAAGTAACATCAGGAGTTGAATCAAAGAAATAAATTGCATCTTTAATTCTTGTAGCGATTAAGTCTTTAAAACTTTTACGATAAGAACTAGCGATTAGATCTATTAGATAATCCCTATATTCTAAAAATCTTTTATTAGGATTTAATAATCTATCTATGTCTTTCATTATTTACGATACTCAAAGTAAAAATCTAATATTCTAACCATATCCCCATCAACGGCACCCATTTTTTCTAGTTCTTCATCAATACCCATTTTTCTTAGTTTATTACTAAACCTTTTAATACCTTCATCAGTAAATTTAGTCATTTTAAATAGCTTCTCTACTTTTTCTCCTTTAATTACAAAGTCGTCCCCTTCTTTTTCAATAGTAAAAGGCTTCTCTTCCTTAAATTTATATAAGACATGAGACTCAAAAGCATCATCATCATATAAGTTTTCGCACTTTATAGTATCTAACAAATCACTTAAGTAATCTACAACTTCACTAAGTCCTTCACTAGTTAAGGCAGTTACTTCAAAGATTTTCTTATCTTTTACTTTTTCTTTAAATTTAGCAAGATTATCCCTACTACCTTCAATATCCATTTTATTAGCGATTATTACCATAGGTTTAGTAAGTAGTTTTTTATTAAAGTCTTCAAGTTCTTTGTTTATTAAAATATAATCTTCATAAGGATCTCTTCCTTCAGTACCAGCCATATCAATAACGTGTAATATTACTCTAGTACGTTCTATATGTCTTAAGAATCTATCACCTAGACCTTCTCCTTTGCTAGCTCCTTCTATTAGTCCAGGAAGGTCAGCCATAACAAAAGTTTTACCATTAGAGGCACGTACTACTCCAAGGTTAGGTTTTAATGTCGTAAAGTGATATTCTGCTATCTTAGGTTTCGCTTTACTTACTTTAGATATAATTGTACTTTTACCGACACTAGGAAGACCAACAAGACCAACATCAGCGAGAAGCTTAAGTTCTACTTTAATAGTTCTCTCTTCTCCTGGTTCCCCATTTTCAGAGAAATTTGGAGCGGTATTAGTTTGAGTTTTAAAAGCCGTATTACCACGTCCTCCTCTACCACCTTTACAGATTATCGCTTCATCATTTTTACCCTTTAAATCGGCAAGAATAAGGCCTGTATCTAAGTCAGTTACAACAGTTCCTTGAGGGACTTTAACAACTAAAGGTTCTGCCCCCTTACCATGTTGATTTTTACCTTTACCATTCTCACCTTTCTTACCTTTTATTTCTTTTTGATAACGTAAATCAAGTAAGGTATGAAGTCCTTCATCTACTTTAAAGATAATATCAGAACCATGTCCTCCATTACCACCATAAGGTCCTCCCATAGGAATATATTTTTCACGTCGGAAAGCAGTACAACCATCTCCACCACTTCCAGCGATTACTTTAAGTGTTACTTCATCTACAAACATATTAACACATCCCCTCTAAAACATATCTGTATTATACCATAGAGAAAAGAAAAAAAGAAAGAGATATTTTCTTTCTATTCACTTACTGGATAAACAGAAACTTGTTTCTTATCTCTTCCTTTACGTTCAAATTTAACAATTCCATCTACTGTTGCATATAATGTATCATCATTACCGCGTTTAACATTAACACCTGGGAATATCTTAGTTCCTCTTTGACGATAAATAATACTTCCTGCAGTTACATATTCTCCATCAGCTGCTTTCGCTCCTAATCTACGTCCAATAGAGTCACGTCCATTAGATGTAGAACTTTGTCCTTTTTTATGAGCGAAGAACTGTATATTTAACTTTAAAAATTCCACTTTAGTCCCTCCTTACTGTATTTCGATATTTTCTTTATATTTTAATGATAATTCTTTTAGTAGTCTTAACATATTTTTAAGTAAACTTTGAGTAATTCTATCATTACTTAAAACTTTAATAGTTAAACCTTTACTACTAGCAAGATAAGTAATAGTACTTTTATCAATAGTAAGAATACCATTAATTGTTGTTGTAACAATAGAACTAACAGCACTACAAACTATATCTTTACCATAATCATCATACATGGCATGACCTAATATACTTACCTTTTTAAAATAACCCTTTTCTTTTTCTACTTTTACTTTAATCATAATTAACCATTAATCTTAGTAATTTTAACTTTTGTATAAGGTTGTCTATGTCCCTGAGTTTTACGGTTACTTCTAGATTTGCTTTTGTACTTAAAAATACGTATTTTCTTAGCTTTACCATTTTTTAAGACAGTACCTTCTACAGTGACATTAGATAAATAAGGGGAACCAACTTTAGAATCAAGCATTAAAACTTCTTCAAAAGTAACAACATCACCTGTATTAGCATTTAACTTTTCTACGAAGATTTCATCTCCTTCACTAACACGATATTGTTTTCCACCAACTTTAATTACTGCGTACATTTTTTAACCTCCTTTTTCTAAACCAAAGACTCGCTCTTAAGGTATTACTCTCTCTTAGTAATTTCTACCTTTTCAATGCGGTTTACAGCTTACACTCAAATAGAGGTATAACAAGCTACAAACAATATGATTTTAGCATAAAACTTACTTTACGTCAAATGATTTTGATACATTTCTGGTATTATTTTTTTATTTTAGCCTTATTAAAGTAATATTCATCACTTATACTACTATCATAAAGATTATAAACTTCTAAATATCCCAAAGCTTTAGGTTCTTCTTTTAAAACAGGATAACTATTTACTAGTTCCCTAACTATATTAGTTTTATCCATAATATTAAGCTCTTTATCTAAAGAAGAGAATATATTATTTAATTCATCTCTCCTAATAGAACCTTTATTTAATAATATTTCTTTAAAGCTTTCTACATCATTAAAACTTGCTACTTCTATTAAAGTATCACTATCTACTATATAGGTCAAACTATTAATTAAAGCCATATATTCTCTATAAGTAGATGGAAGACTAACATCACTATTATAATAGAAATACTCTTTAGTTAATTTACTAACTAGTCCTTCTCTTAAAGCTTTAGGAAAATTTGTCATTGGCATAGATACATGAAATAATTCATGTTTTAGAACTATATTCCTTTTATCACGACAAATAATAATATTTTTATCAGGATAATATGTAGCGCCTTTTGTATCAGTTGCATTTACTTTAATTTCTTTATTACTATAGATAATATCTAAATTACTTAATCTTTCATAGATACTCTTTCTATTTAAATTATCATAGTCTAAATAAAAAGGCACCATTGAATAGCAAAGTTCTCTTTCCTCTTCACTTAGTTTATTATTATCTATAACAGCATTAAGCAATAAAACTGACTCAACATCTTCCTTTGTATTAAGACTAAACCTATCTATATCATATTCTTCATCTATCTTTTCTAAGATACTATCTACTTTAATACTTGAGATATCATCGTCTATGTCATAATAGTTATAAATTATTTCTTTTTCTGTTTCTATTTTACTGTCACTTTTAACAATAATTGCACTTACTGATATAACAGTAAATATTATTATATTTTTTACAATCTTATTCATTTAAATATGGTAACAACTCCCTTGTAACAACGACATATCCTAACGTATTTAAATGTAGTCCATCTTCTGTATATTCTTCTTTTAAATTACCATCTTCATCCACCAAATCATCATATAGATTTATATAATCACAATTTTTCCCATCACAGTAATCAAATAATCTTTTATTTAAAGATTTTATTTTCTTATTGGTTCTATTATTAGCAACATTATTTTCTATAGTAGAATTAACTGGATATACACTTTCTACATATATAGTAGCATCACCCCTATTTTCTTTTATTTCTCTTACTATTTCTTTAATATTATTAAAAGTAGTAACTACAATATCTTCAGCATTACTATCAAGGTCATTAGTACCTATTAATAGAAATACTTTAGTAGGATTATACTGATAAACTCTTGTTTGCATATCACTTAAAATATCCGTTGTCTTATTACCGGCAATACCACTATTTACAACTGGTAAGTTATCATAGTACTCTCCTAAAGGATAATAATCTGTAATAGAGTCTCCTAAAAATAAAAAGTTATCATTTGGTTTTACCTTTACTTCATAGGGATTAGTAAAAGTATTGCTTTCTTTAGTTAGTAGAAATATACTCATGATTATAATAATTATAAGCATAATAATTATAGTTATAAGATAATATTTATGTAATTTTATCTTTTCTTTTACAATATTCATATTAATACCCCCTGTTTAATTTTAATTTTTCTTAACTAAAAAATGATATATGATTACTGTTAAGATATTGATAATAAATTTAGATAAGATAACATCTATATTTAAGTTATCTACAAGCAATAATAAAGATAGTCCTTCTATTAAATAGAAACAAATAATAGAAGTTATAGGATTAGAAAGTCTTTTGGTCTTAAATAAAGTCATAATTAAGCATGATATTATATAACAAATAGTAAAGTTTAAGTAGATATTCATGCCTGTAAGATTTAATAAGTAAAAGATAAATAAATTTATTAATGCTGTAAGTATAGCAAATTTATCACGATTAAACCAACTAGTATGATTAGACTCTTCTATATAATTAGTAATTAACTTTTTAAAGTTTTCATTATTACTATTAAACTCTTTAGGTTTAAAGGTTTTACTTTTTACTAACATCTTATCTAACTTAGTTAAATCTTTTAAAGGAATAATATAGCCTAATCTACCAAACTCTTCTATTATTTGTTTTTGATGGTCATTAGTATGCTCATTATACTTAGCAAGACGTGGAGTAGCGATTACTTTTTTATGATGTTTTAAAGCAGTTAAGATGCTTCCTACTCCCCCATGAGTAATAATAAGTGAGGCTTCATCCATAAGTTCTTCTAATCTATCATTTGAAACGCTTTTAAATATTTCCATATTTTTACTTTTATATTTAGTATAACCTGCTTGTACTATAACTTTATCTTTAATATTACCTTTTTCTATTTCCTTATCTATCGCTTTTAATAATCTTTCAAAACTTTTATCTTGTGTACCTAGAGTTACTAAAATCATTAGAAACACCACCCTCCATATGTTGCTTTAGGATAGAGTTTTAACATAGGACGCCACTGAACAATAAATAGATTAGCGATATGGAATTTATAAAAAAGGGAACCTGTTATAGTTTTAGTTTTAATATTAGCGAATGATTCTATATAGATTATTTTACTACCAAAGATTCTTCCTATACAACACATTGGCCCTGCTGTATGAGCTCCTGTTGTTATAATATAATCTGGTTGATATTTAAAATAAAGGAAAAGACTAATGAAACAGTTTGCAAGTAACTTAAACGGATAAGTCAGTTTATGGTCTTTTGTACCATATAAAAGAAAATTAATATTTTTATATTTCCTTTTTAATTTATTATTCGCTTTAGTTTTCTCTGTTATCAAAGAATAATTATAGTTTTTAATTATACTATCAAGTTGTAAAAGTTCTGTTAAATGTCCTCCTGTACTTGATATAAACATTACTTTTCGCATCATTTATCCCTTCTTTTTAAATAATTTTTCCCATTTTTCACAAATATTATCACTTATATATCCCTTTACTTTACGTCTACCATTCTTTCCTAGTTCTTTTCTTGTCTCTATATCTTTAGTTAAATCTAATATTTTTTTCTCCATTGCTTTAAAGTTTCTATGTTTAATTAAATAACCATCATATCCTGATGTTATTACTTCTTTAGCACCTTCCGCAGAATCAAAAGCAAGACAAGGTAGACCATTACTCATCGCTTCAAGTAAAACGATACCAAAACTTTCTGTATAACTAGTCATAACGTAAATACTTGCTTTTTGCATTAGTTTTTCTATTTTTTTACTATTTTTAAAGCCATGAAGAGTAACATCTTTTTCTAGTTTATTTTCTTTAATAAATTTTTCTAATTTGCTTCGTTCACTTCCATCTCCAACAATATCTAAATGCCATCTGCATTTTTTATTTTTTAAATCAAGATATATTTTTAAGAGATCTAAATATCCCTTCTCAGGAGAAAGCCTTCCAACAGAAATCAAATGTTCACAAGTTAAAGGGCTTTTAGTTCTAGGTATTTTTTCTATAGCATTAGGAATATAAATGCACTTGCATTTATGATGTAGCATTTTTTTATGATAAAACTTTTGTAATCCCTTAGATACTAAAACAAAATAATCAAGGTTTTTAACACTTCTAATAACATCAGTTGCATATTTCATATCATTATGATAGTGATTGTGTTCCCATCCTATTTTGATAGTGGTATCGCTACCATATTCACTTAATAATTCATTTAAAAATACACGAGTAGAGATAATAACATCAGCAGTTGAATTTTTAATATAGTCTACCATAGTTTTTCTCTTTTTATATAATATTTTTAAGCTTTTAAGTGACTCTTTGCCAAGAGTTATTAATCTTAAATTATGTAAAGCTTCTTCCCACTCTTTTCTATTAGGGCTAAGATTAGATGATAATAGATAAGTTACTTTAACATTTTCATTTATATCAAAGACTGGTTTTTCATATAATTTATAGATTGAAACTATTTCTATTTCATATTTATTTGTTTTAGCAAGGGAATTTGCAAGAGAAGTTATAGCCTTCTCAACTCCACCATAACCTAAGTGTAAAGATAATATTGCTATTTTTTTCTTCAAAACACATCACCTCTAGTTATACTAAATAATTGCATTAATATGTCTTTAGTATATATTAATTTAGAAAAAAAGAAAAGAGCTTTAAGCTCTAAAAGTTCTTATCTCTTAAAAATGGAGGAAAATCATAATCTGTATCATCTAATACTTCTCCGCCATCATCGTCATCATCTGTGTCATTTTGAGGCATAGTGGCTACATAAGATATTTCTTCACTTCTTCTTCTAGATGTTGGAGCGGCATTAGAGAAGATAGGTTGTTTAGTCTCTCCTTGTTCTTTCTTATTAAAACCTGTAGCAATTACAGTAACAATAACTTCATCAGACAAGTTTTCATTGATAACTGAACCAAAAATAGTATTAATGTCAGTACCAGAAGCAGCTCTTACAACTTCAGCAGCCTGTTCTGCTTCAAATAAAGTTAAATTAACACCACCAGTAATATTAATAATAGCATCTGTTGCTCCAGTAATACTAGTTTCAAGTAATGGACTAGAAACAGCTTGTTTAGCAGCTTCAATAGCTCTATCTTCACCCATACCAATACCAATACCAATAATAGCTCTACCAGAATCTTTCATTACTGATTGAACATCAGCAAAATCAAGGTTAACAAGCCCAACTACTGCAATTAAATCAGAAATTGATTGAACACCTCGCCTTAAAACATTATCAACTTCTTTAAAAGCTTCTAGCATTGGTGTTGTCTTATCAATTATTTCTCTTAATCTATCATTTGGAATAACAATTAAAGTATCTACATGCTTTTCTAGCTCTGCTAATCCCTTCAAAGCATTATCCATTCTTTTCTTACCCTCAAAAGTGAATGGTTTAGTAACAATTGCAACTGTTAAAGCGCCAAGTGCTTGAGATATTTCAGCAATTACAGGAGCTGCTCCAGTTCCTGTTCCACCACCCATTCCACAGGTAATAAATATCATATCAGCACCAGTTAAGGCATCTTCTATTTCTTTTTTAGACTCTAATGCTGCCTCTCTACCAATATCAGGACGAGAACCTGCTCCAAGTCCATCAGTAAGATTAGCTCCTAATTGAATTTTTATATCAGCTTTAGAATTATTTAATACTTGTAAATCAGTATTAGCAACTATAAATTCTACTCCTTTTACACCTGATTCTACCATTCTATTAACAGCATTACCACCGCCACCACCGCAGCCGATTACTTTTATTTTAGCTAATTGATCCATTTCTAGTCCATTTCCCATGATTGTATCCTCCTTAATTAGTTATCAAAAAAGTGACCAAAAAATTTATTTGTCATATTATCATTAATTGTATTCTTTTTTTTAGGTGATATAAATCTTTCTATTTCATCTAAATCAAACATATTGACATCATCTTCTCTTAAAAGACATTTCTTAGCAAAATATTTACAACTTCCAAAAACACTTGTGTATTTATTATGTCTAGCTCCGATTACAGTCATATTATAACAACTAGAAGCACCACCTAGTATTTCTTCAACAACATAGTTAAAACCTGCAAGTTCGCTAATACCACCTACTACAATTATATAACTTATTTCTCTTTTTGTTAAGCGATTTATTTCATTTTTTGCAAGTTTTAAGATATCTTTTATTCTAGATTCTATAACTTCTGATATTTGAATCTGATTTATAGTAATTTTTTTGTTCTCTTTATTTACTATTGTAACATCATCATTACTATCAGCATATCTAGCAGAAGATAGTGCAAAAGTTTCTTTTAATTTCTTTGCTTCCTTCAAATCCACTTTATAAATGAATGCTATATCTTTATCAGTACTACTACTACCTACAGGGATATAGGAATTTTTAATCATAATTCCTTTATTAAATATTCCAATACTTGTAATATCAGCACCAATATTTATAATAGCACCCATCTTTCTATCTAACTCTTTAGTCGAAACAGTGTAATAGTCTGCTTGAGTATTATAAATTATATCTCTAATATTTATTCCTATACTTCTTACGATATTAATATATGGATATATCTCTTCTTTAGGTGAAGTAGCAACTACTGCTTTTAAGAATAATTTTTTTCCAACTTCATCTAAAGGATTAATAACACTAGCTTCTTCATCAACTGTAAATGATATAGGTAAACAACTAACAAGTTCCCGAGTATCATCGTAGGTATCTTCCACAGTATCTTTAATAACTGCAGTAATATCTCTACCTCTAACTTTATCACCTCTTATATTAACAAGACCACTTTCCATAGTCATACTAGCTCTATTAGCTGGAACTGTTAATATAACTTCTCTTATTTTCATTCCTATTTTTTCTTCTGTTATTTTAATAGCATGCATTAAAGAATTTTTTAACTTTTTATCATCATAAATAGTATTTTTCTTTAATCCTAATGTTTTTACTGAGGTAGATGCTAAAACATGGTAATTATTATCATTAACATTTACTACTACTACTTTAATTTCCCCATTACCAATATCAAGTCCTGTATAGATATGATTCATGAGTTAACATCACTACCTTTCTGCCGTACCCTTTCTTATCCTATAGATTAATTATACATAATTAATTGATTTTTAACAAGTTTTTTAATTAAAAAACCTAGTGATTTGGTAACTATTCAGACTATAACATGCAAAAGTAAAGAGTAATTATCAGAAAATTGCTCTTTTTAATTTGCAAATAATACTTCATTATTAAATATAGCTTTAATAGATTCAAAATGACTTCTTTTAAGAGAGGCTTTTATAATACTAATTGTATCACAATATGCTTCATCACTATTTATATTTTTAAACACTCCGGATGTTTTAGTATTAATTTTAATTATCCTTAAATCTATTTCACTTGGATTATTATCAAAAGGAACACTAAAATCATATATATAGGCCAAATGATTATCTTTATATTTATCGTGTCTTCTACTTTCTTTATAAAATGTAGATTCAATATTCTAAATTTCTTTCTTGGCTAATGATATAATCTCATCATGTTTTGCATTGATTTTACCAATGTAATTACTAGAAAATGCTTTACTGCCTTCTTTTATCAAAACTTTTCTATCATGATATGCTTTAAATAATAGTTCTTTTAAATCTTTTGCCCAAGTAACTTCAGAAACATTTTGAATTATTTCTTCTAAATATCTTCCCAAATGGGCTTTGCATTCATAGTTGTTAGAACCATATTTATACATTGCAGTATCATGATCGTATATAATATCTCCAGTATATCTTGTTAAAATATTATGTGGCTCTATCTGTTTATGACTTTTCTTTTCATGAGGCATGTAAACTACTGGTTCACTATTACTATAATTTTTTATATACCATTTATTATCGTTAGTTGTTTCATCTATATACATTAAATGTCTAAAGTTGGTTTTGACATTAGGATAAACTCTTTTAGAAAGAACATTAAATAAATCACTTAATCTATCTAATGCCACTACATTGTATATTCCAAGTTCAATTGTTAAAGCTTTTATACTATTATCATAAGTTACATCTGTATAAAAATCTTTTGGTATTTTATCATCTGCTTTTGGATTATGTTTAAAGATATGTTTTTCTACATAAACATTTACTCTTAAACCTATTCTATACTTAGTGACATCTTTGCCATTCCTATTATTACTTTCATGATAAATAGTTCTAGTTTCTACAAGGCTATCTTCTATCATCTTTTCAACTTTATCTTTAGTAAGGATGTGGCCTTTTTGTCCTCCTATTTTCTTATCTGTCTTTTTTCTAGAATTATATATTTTCTTTCTTCCTTGTATCAGTTGAGGGCGGTTTACTAGAATTACTACTATCTTTATTTATTTGATTTTTTAGTCTATCTATTTCATTTAATAATTTTTCTATAAGTTCATCTTTTTCTTTGATAGTAGCTTTCAAGTCTTCTTTTTCTTGTTTAAACTCCCTTCTTAAATCTTTATTTTCTTTTAATAGTAAATCTAACTTATTATTTAGTTTTTCAAACTGTCTAGTAACTTTCATCATTTATACCACTATCCTTAACTATTATTATCTCATATATAGCCGAAAAAAGTAGCATCATTGACACCACTTTTTACACTTTATTTTTTTCATAGTCTAAATAGTTACACTATTTTTAGACTTTTTAATAGTTACTTTTAAAATTTTGGGTTTAAAGTCAAAGTTATTTCCATGTTATCTGTTATAGGTGTTCCTGCTCCTATACTTTGTCCTGTTACATAACCATTGCCTTCTAACTTAACACTAATACCTAAAAGTTTTAACAAATCTTCTGCCTGTTTACTAGATAAGCCATTTACATCAGGAACAGTTAAATTATTATCATTAGTAACAAGGAATACTTTAGTTCCTGCTGTTACTTTATCTCCTTTAGAAGGATATTGTTTAACTACCTTATTGCCATTACCTATAACTGTTACAGACATCCCCATATTTTCAAGGTCGGTTTTTGAAGTTGTTGCATCTTTATTTTTATATGAAGTTAAACTATATTCAGACAACTTCTCTTCACTAGTAGTATCAGGGTCAGTTCCATAATATTTACTTATATTAACAACTATATCTTTAATAGCAGTCCAAATAACTTTTTGATTACCACCTTCTGGTCTTTTAACTGATGCATATATAATTACTTTAGGGTCATCATTAGGATAAATTCCTGCAAAAGATGAGATGATGTCAGATGCTCCCGTTAAGTAACCGCCTCCGTTTTCATCTGCTATTTGGGCAGTACCTGTTTTACCTATTAAGTTATAACCATCAAGGCGATATCCTGCTCCAGTCATTCCTGCTACATTAACAGTATTCCACATTAGTTCTCTAATTTTATTAACTGTAGTTTCACTAGCAACGGTATCTACTTCTTCTCTTTTACCTTCATAGACCACTTCTCCAGTATCAGGGTCTACTATTTTTTCAACTAAATATGGTTTTAACATTACTCCTCCATTAGTAAGAGAAGTCAAAGCCTGAATATTTTGAACAGGTGTTGTCGTAATACCTTGACCAAAACCAGCATTAAATATTTCGGTTTCGTACTTAAAGTCAACTTCTCCTGTCGCTTCATTTGGAAGTTCAATACCTGTTTTTTTACTAAAGCCTAGTTTTTTAAAATAACTTCTAAGAATATCTGCAGATAAATGTCTATCTATTAAGTTAATAACACCAACGTTACTAGATAAAGCGAATCCTCTATCAAAAGTAATATCACCCCAACCTGCTCTATTCCAGTCACCTATTTCTGTACCATCACTTGTTGTATAAACACCAGAGTGATATGTTTCATTACCATTATATACTCCTTGTTCCATAGCAGCCATATAAGTAAATATTTTCATAGTAGAACCAGGTTCATATGGACTAGAGATATTCATATCTAAGTAGTTTGTAATATCTCTTTTATTAGGGTCAAATGAAGGTGATGTACTAGATGCTAATATCGCTCCTGTCTTAGCATCTGCTATCATGATTGTAAACCATTCATAATTATAGTTAGCTTTAGCATCACTTAAGGCCTGTTCTACAAAAAACTGAATACTACTATTAAGAGTAAGATATATATCTTTTCCATCACTAGCTTCTTTACTTATCTCATTAGTACCTGCTATCTTATAACCACGTAAATCTTTTTGATAAGTAGTATACCCATCTTCACCTTTTAAGGTACTATCATAATACTTTTCAATCCCCATCTCTCCAGTCATATTAGTTTCTTCATTACCATAATCATCAGTAGTAACTTCTTCTTTAGCATAACCCAAGACATAGGAAGCAAAGTCTCCTTTAGGATAATATCTTTTAAAACTTTCTATAAAGTCTATTCCTGGTAAATTTAACTCTTCTATCTTACTTTTAGTAATCTCTGTTAATCCTTTACCTATAGTACCAAATTCAGTTTGATAGACTCCTTCTTTATTTAAGTACTTTAATATTTCTTCTTTACTACAACCTAGGACACCTGCAAGTTTTTCGGCTGTCATTTCTTTATCTACAACATGTTGGGGATTATCTTCATCTGTAGTTCTAGATGGTGATAAATAAGCGATTAATTTGTAGGAAGAAACATTTTGTGCTAAAGCTTCTCCATCACTACTATAAATATTACCACGTTCTGCTTTTATAATATCTGTCTTAGTAGTACGTTTTCTTGCTAAAGCCTGTAAATTTGTATCATCTATTTCTTTAGATAGAGCAAGTTGGGTTACTCTTGCAATCATTAAGGCAAACAAAAAAAGAGAAGCAATTATTAAAAGTTTACTATATCTTATATTATTTTTTCTTCTCTTTTTTCTTTTCAAGTTTACCACTTCCTATTATTCATCGATATTCTTAATGTTATCATTATTATAACTTAATCCTTGTTCTTTGGCAACTTCTTCTATTTTATCTAGGGATGCTAACTCATTTATTTTCATAGATAAACTCTCATTTGTTTTTGTTTGCTCACTTATTTCTTTTTTAGTCTTTTCAACTTCAAAGTTTATTTTAGATAATGTTGCTTTAGAAAAAACGATTGTTAAAGGGGCACTAATGGCTAATACTAAAGCGAATGTATAGATAAGACGCTCAAATTTACTCATTTTAACTCTTTTTTTAACTTTTCTAGCCATTGTATCACCTTCTTTTATTTTATTCTTTCTATAACTCTAAGTGTAGCGGAATGTGCTCTATTATTATGTTCTAACTCTTCGCTACTAGCTTTTATTCCTTTTTTGGTAATTAATTTAAAATCTGGTAGTTTATCTATAGGTATATTAGGTAATCCTTTAGATAAAGGATCTATTTCACACATTTCATTAAACTTTTTCTTAACTATTTTATCTTCTAGAGAATGAAATGTTATAACAGCAATTCTTCCTCCGATATTTAACATAGATAAACTATCATCAAGAGATTTCTTTAAAACATTTAACTCATCATTAACTTCTATTCTTAAAGCTTGAAATATTTGTTTAGCAGGATGTTTTTTAACTCTTTCTTTATACGGAACAGATGATTTAATGATATCTACTAATTCTAAAGTAGAATCTATTTCCTTAGTTTCTCTATACTTAACAATATTTCTAGCGATAGATCCCGAAAACTTACTTTCACCATAGTCTTTAAAGATTCTCTTTAACTCATCATAACTATAAGCATTAACTATTAATTTAGCATTTAACTTATTATCTTTATCCATCCTCATATCAAGGGGAGCATCAAATCTATAAGAGAAGCCACGATAGTCTTCATCTAACTGCGGACTTGATACTCCAAGATCGTAAAGGATAGCATCTACTTTCTCTATGCCTAATGATTTTAGTTTTTTTCTCGCATAGACAAAGTTAGAATCAATTATTTGGAAGTTATCACCGATAGTAGAAAGTTTATCTTTACTATAGGCAAGTGCTTCCTCGTCTTGGTCAAAGGCGAATAGATACCCATTTTTAATTCTTTTTAAAATTTGACTACTATGTCCTGCAAAGCCTAAAGTCATATCAACAGCGATACTGTCATCTTTTAGATTTAAAGATTCTATTGTTTCTTTAAGTAATACTGACTCATGCATTATATCTTCTCCTCAAATAGATTCTCAGCAATATCGGACATTTCATCATTACAAGAACTCATAAACTCGTTAAACGCTTCCTCATCCCATATTTCTAATCTATCTCCCGTTCCTACAATTACACATTTTTTAGATAGATTAGCATAAGTAATAAGGGGACTTGGAATATTAACTCTTCCTTGTTTATCAAGTTCAATGGCAGTAGCACCAGACATAAAGAAGCGAGTGAAAGCTCTAGCATCTTTTTTAGTAAATGGTAAGCTTTCTAATTTAGTAACGATATGGTTAAAAGTGTCATTTGGATAAACATAGATACAATGTTCTATACCACGAGTAATAACAAAGCTATTACCAAGAATATCACGATATTTAGATGGTATAGCAATTCTACCTTTATCATCGATATTATGATGAAACTCTCCTATAAACATATTTATCCCCCACTTTTCCCCACAGTCTACCACTGCTTAATTATATGTTACACAAAATTATTAAAAATGTAAATAAAATAAGGGAGATTTAATTTGACAAAAAAGGAATTTGACAGAAAAAATGTAAACAAAAAGAAAAAAGGTATTGACATTACCTTTACTTCAACTTATCTAACAAACTATCTAAAAGCTCTTTACTTTCTATCTTAGTAATTGCAAAACACTTCTTACCTAAATCTTTAAAACTTGCTCCAGAATGATATAGACTTTTCTTATCTAAAATGATAAATCTATCATGAAAAGAGTTATTAACTACTAAAGTTACATTATCATACTGTTCTTTATATTTTTCATAATCTATATTGTTATACTTATTGGTAATAAGTGTAGCTTTTCTATTAGTCTTAGATAATATATCTAATATATTTTTATCAATATAATTATCTATTATAATAATACTACTTAAAGCTTTATCAAATATCTTTATCATTAAAGAATAAGCATCATAAATCTGTCCTTCAAAAAAGATATGATTATTTTTATCTTTAAAACTGTCAAAGGTATTCTCTATTAATGAAAGCCTATTTTCATGATTAATTAACATCTTACCATAGTCCATTAGATCATTTGAAATATATTTTCTCATCGCTACAAAAGCATCCATAATTCTTATACTTACTTGTGTAGCGACTTTAGATTTTAATATTGTAGCAAGCATGGCGACACCTTGTTCTGTAAAAACTCTAGAAGCATATCTATTACCGCCATGATTATTCAATCTTGAGGTCGAAATTTTCGACCTCAAGTTTATGGTTTCCTCATTAGTTAAAATAAAACTAAACCTTTCTGGAAATTTTTCCATATTATTCTTAACCGCCTCATTAATTCTCTTTGTTTCAACATGATATAACTTAGCCAAGTCACTATCCAACATCACTTGTTTACCTCTAATTTCATAAATCATGTTTTTTATTTCAATATCTTTTTTTTCTATTAAATCATTCATAAACAAAACCTCCTTAAAAATAATTATTTCAACTCTAACATAAGATAGGAGATAATGCAAAAAGAGAATTTTGCAAATTCAAGACAAAATTCCCTTTAATCTTCAAAATTCACTAGTAGAAAATACAAAATTGGTCCTAAAATTAGAGCCAATTTATAAAATTCATACTTTTTAAACTTCTTGTATAACTGTTATAATCATAGGTTTTGTTTCCATAGTTTTATAAAAGTATTTACCTAAAACATCTCTTACTTCTGTTTTAATTGTAGAATACTCTACTCTTCTAGAGTTTTCACTTATATTTTTTTCTATTATTTCTAAAGACATATTTTTAATTTCATCTACTAAATCTAAATTATCTTTAACATAGATAAAGCCTCTTGTTAATACTTCTGGTCCTGCTAATATCTTTTTAGTTTCTCTATCTAGAGTACAACTTATAATAACAATACCATTTTCTCCTAACATCTCTCTATCTTTTAAGACTAAATCTCCTATATCACCATTACTTTTACCATCTATTAAAATCTCATCAGTCTCTATATGTTCATTAGTAGGAACAAGATTACCTTTAATAAATAGTGTTACATCTCCATTTTGTTTTAAGATGATATTTTCTTTTGGAATACCAAGAGATTCTGCTACTTCTGCATTAGCATATTGATTTCTATATTCACCTTTAACAGGGAAATAATACTTAGGATTCATTATATTTATTAAAAGTGATAAATCTTCACGTGATGCATGATGTAATAAGTGCTTCTTACTAGATAAACTAATAGCATTGACTCCAAGCATTGCTATTTCATCCATAACAGTTGCAAGACGCTTTTCTATTCCTTCATAAGCAGGTTCTGTTATAAAGATAGTATCATTAGTATTAAGTTTAATAAACTTATCATAACCTTTAATAATTCTTTCTAAGTTTGCAAAAGGTTTTTCTTTCTCATCTGATATTAATACTACAGCATCTTTATCTTCTAGATTATTTAAGTCACCTATTACTCTTCTATCAATAGTTAAATAATTATTTTTTATTGCATAATTAATAGTATTTTGTAGGGAATGACCCATAATAACAATCTTTCTATGTGTCTTACTTACTTCATTAAATATCTCTTGGATTCGATAAAAATGTGCTGGAAAAACTGTTGCAATAATTCTACCTCTATTTTTAGCAAGAACATTTCTAATAAAATCACTTACTCTATTACTAGGACTAGTATAACCTTCACGTTCTGCATACATAGATTCTGCAAGTAGACAAAGGACACCTTGTTTACCAACATAAGCTAGTTTACCTATATCTGTTTTATATAGACCAGTCTCTTTATGGTCAAAAGTAAAATCACCTGTATAAACTATCGCTCCATCTTTAGTATATAAAACATAACACAAAGCATCAGGAATAGAATGAGTCATAGAAATAGGAAAAATACTTTCACGACCAAACTCTAATTTATGATGAGGTTTAATCTCTATTAAATGACTCTTTTTAATTTCAGTATCAGTTAAATCTTGTTTTAATATTTCTAGAGTTAATTTCGCTCCATAAATATTAACTTCAGGAATAGATTTTAAAATATCAGGAACCGCTCCCATATTACCTTCATGACCGTGACTTAAAAAGATACCTTTTATTCTTTTTCTATTTTTTATTAAATAATCAAAGTTAGGAATAATATAATCTATTCCAAGATTTTTCTCATTATCAAATTTACTTCCAGCATCAAATACATAGATGTTTTTATCTACTTCAACAACATACATATTTTTACCATTTTCGTTTAGTCCACCTAAACTAAATATTTTTATTTTACTCATAAATTCTCCTTTCTTTTTATATAGAAACAAAACTTTACTAATTATACACTATTTCTATTATATTTTCAAATCAAAGTTTTTAATTAATACTTTATCTCTTTCTTTAATCTCTTTTTCAATACTTAAAGATTCTAATTTATTATCTACTAAATATTTAGAATGGTACCTCTCTAATTTATAAACTCTATAATTACCTAATAAATCAAGGTACTTATCATGAGCAATATAAAGATTCCCTATTAAAAGAGAATTATTATAATTACGTCCTAAATTAGTAACATCTTCTTTTTCATAGTCTTGTTCAACAGATTCAGTGAGTATAGACAATGATGTTTTTATAATAGTAGAACTCTCCACTAAAATGGATAGCCTTTCACATATTTCAAAATCTTTTAACATTTCACTGCTAGTTATAATATTTTCAAGCACAAATGAAACTATCTTTTCTCTATTTTCATAACCTTCTAATTCTAAGTTTATAAGCAACTTTATTAAATTATTATATATTCTTAACTCTTTTGTATTCATAATTATATAGCAAGCTTCTCTAAAGCATTTTTAGCAGCTAACTGTTCTGCTTCTTTCTTACTACTTCCTACTCCTTCTCCATAGATAATACCATCTACTCTTACTTGCATTTTAAAGGTTTTATCATGAGGAGGACCTGATTCAGAGATTAATTCATAATAAAGGCTCTTTTTACTAGTTTGCACAGCTTCTTGTAAAGCAGATTTATAATCAGAGAAAAATATTACATTAGGGTTAGTTACATAAGGAACAATAATATCTAAAATAACTCTTCTAACAGTAGCATAACCAAGATCTAAGTAAATCGCTCCCATAAGTGATTCAAAGATATCAGCGACAATTGCTTTTTTATGTTTACCGCCATTTAACTCTTCTCCATGTCCTACTTTTATATAGTTATTAAGTCCAAGTCCTAAGGAATACTCATATAAAGCATTTTCACATACATAACTTGCTCTTACTTTAGTCATAGTACCTTCATTCTCATCATGGTTACGATATAAGTAATCAGCCATAACAAGGTCAACAACTGCATCTCCTAAAAACTCTAATCTCTCATAATCTTTTTTCGCTCTATGTTCATTTGCATATGATGAATGAGAAAATGCTACTTCATAAAGTTTTAAATTTTTAGGAGTTATATTTAATTTTTTAAATAATTCATCCATTGATTATCACTTCTTTCCATATATCTTCTTTAAAGCCAGTTAAAACAATATTTTCTCCCACTAAAAGAGGCCTTTTAACAAGCATACCATCAGTAGATAATAACTCTAACTTTTCATCTAAAGTCATGTTAGGTAATTTATCTTTTAGATGTAGTTCTTTATATAAATTACCACTAGTATTAAAAAAAGTCTTAATATCTTTACCACTAACTTCAAGAAACTTCTTTAATTCTTCTTTAGTAGGATTATCAGTTACGATATTTCTATCAGTATATTTAATATTATTATCATCTAAAAACTTTTTAGCTTTCCTACAAGTACTACACTTTGGATATTCTATAAATAAATACATAATGGTCCCTCTTTCCATACTTATTATACATAAATTTAAGGCAAAAGAAAAGTAGTATTAAAAAAACACATAACTACATGTGCTTCTTATAATCAGAATCATTATTTTGTTTCATTTTTTCTAAATCATCTCTCATAATATATAATTTAATTAAAATAATTACTCTTACATAGTCTTTATCTTCTAGCATTGAAGCAATTCCTCCAATTCTAGAAAGTTTTTTTAAACTTTTTATATAATCAAAAACTTCTTTATATGTACTAGTAATAATTATTTTCTTGTGAGCATCTTTTTCTGATATAAATTGTTTTATATAATCTTGATGAACTGCTCTTCTCAATTCTCCTATATGGTCTTTAATTATTATCATTTCTTCAATCATATTAATTTCATCATTAGTTTTGGAAAAAAGCTGTCCCTCATCAAAGTTTGTTTTTAAATTTATATATTCTTGAACGATTTCATCATCATCTGTTTTTTCTACTTTATCTTTTAAATCATTAATTTTATTTTGTAAGTAAAATGCTTGGGATATAAGCATAGCAATTTCTTCATTAATATCATTAAAGTAGTCCTTAACTTTGTCAGAGAAATCTTCCAAATTTTGATGATGCCATTCAAGAATCTTGTTATATGCATTTTTCATTGTTGTATCTATCTCTGCTCTTGCTATATCATATCCAGCATAATATTTGTATTTTTCAGTTAATACTTCTATTTTTCTTAAAAATTCATTTTCAATACTATATTTTTCTTTTATACTTAATAATTGTTCATAAAATTCATCAAAACTACAGTTATAATTAACCCTATTAGTAACTTTTTTTTCATCAATATTATGTTTTTGATAAAATTCATTTTGAAATTTTAAATACACTTTTAATATCTCTGTAAGTGAATTATTATAAGAACAATCAACTTCTCTAACTGTATTATACATTTTTGTTCCAAAAATTCTAATAATTTCATTTATATAAAAAACATAATTTGGAAAAAGTTGTCCATTTTTTTTAAATTGATATTTCTTTAACCCTTCTATTTTCTCCATCTTATAGTTAAAAACTATATCTATATTCTCTTTATAATCACTTCTATCTTTATTATTTAATAATGTTTCATAGGCTATATTTATTTGTTTTAACTTATCTTCAGCTTTATTTCTTTCTTCATCATCTTTAAAATTATCTGGATGATATTTCTTTGCTAATTTACGATAAACTATTTTAAGTTCTTTTAAAGTATAACTACTACTAATCTTTAAAATTTCTAAAGCATCATAAACTGTCATAGATAATCCCCCTTTTCAGATTGATTCATATTATATAACAAAACATATTGCTTGTCAAAATTACCACAAAAAAAACAGAAGATTATTAATCTCCTATTCTTATTAATTATTATATCTAACTATTACTCTAAATTAAGTTTATTCTTAAGAATGTAATTAGTTATTGGTGTAACCACTGCTGTAAATACTATAACAAGCCCTATCAATATTCCAAATAAGATATTAACTGATGATATAACAGTTATTTCACTATCTAAGCTACTTACAAAATCTGGACTTATCACACCTATAAAAGTAAGAGAGAAAGTAAAGTACATCTCATAGATAATGTAAAGGATTATATAAGCAAGAAAACTAAAGCCTAGTTTATTAGTATTTTTTAATTGTCCTAAAGCGATAGATAAGTAACATACAGCAAGTCCTGAAATGTAAGCTACTATCATAAGAACTGCCACTAGTATTAACATAACTACTGCATCACTTGGTATATCTTTAAAGAAGTCCGCTACACCATTTGCAAAACCACTCCATTCTCCATTACCTATTACTAGTATTATAATAGATATAAACATAACAGCAAGACTTGTAACCATAGTAGTTACACCTGTTATAAATTTAGATGTGATAATAGTACTTTTCTTAACAGGTAAAGTATTAATTAAATAACCTCGTTCAGTTGCAAAGTCTAAATAGAAGTCTCTGATACTTAAGAAGAATGTTCCTACAATTAATACCATTAATATTACAACATAGCTTATTATCATAAGAGCATTTAAAGTTGAAAATAAGTTAGAGGTATCAGAAAGATTATTAAGTATTACAGTTAAAATAGTAATAACCACTGTAATTAAATATATTGGTAATAAAGTCTTATATAGATTTTTAAAATCATATTTCAATAGTTTACCTAACATTTAAATTCCTCCCTAAATAAATCATTAATAGATAATTTTGTCTCTTTTCTAATCTCATCTGTACTACCACTTCTTACCACTTTACCATTTTTTAAGAATATTATTTCATCTAATACTTTCTCTAAATCACTAATTAAGTGAGTTGAAATGAGTAGTGAAGCATCATCACTAAAATTAGTTAATATTGTATTAATGATATAGTCTCTGGCCGCTGGGTCAATCCCTCCAATAGGTTCATCTAAAATATAAAGTTTCGCTTTCCTACTCATAACAAGGATTAACTGAACTTTTTCTTTAGTACCTTTAGACATCGTCTTTAGTTTTTGATTTAAATCAAGGTCTAACTTACCTATTAACTCTTTCGCTTTATCTATTCTAAAGTCTTCATAAAAGTCTTTAAAATAGTTAAGTAACTCTAATACTGTCATATTATTATTTAGATAGTTTTTATCAGGTAAATACGAGATTATTTTTTTAGTTTCAACTCCAAGGTCTAAGCCATTTACTTTAATAGTACCAGAATCTTCTTTTAATAAATCATTTATTAATTTAATAAGGGTCGTCTTACCACTTCCATTTGGTCCTAAAAGCCCTACTATCTTACCTTTAGGAATACTAAAAGTAACATCATCTAAGACTTTGTTATTACCATAACTTTTAGTTATATGACTAACTTCTAATAAAGCCATTAAATTTCACTCTCCTTTAATATTTTCTTAATATCAGTATCACTATATCCTAAAGATTTTAAATTATTAATAAAATCTTGATATAGAGTTTTAGCAACTAATCTTTTTTCTTTTAAGATAAACTCCTTATCTTCAGTAACATATTTACCACTAGTTCTAACAGTATAAATAAATCCCTCTTCTTCTAATCCTTGTAAAGCTTTCTGCATTGTATTAGGATTTACTTGATATTTTAAGGCAAAGTCACGAACAGAAGGTATTTTACTACTTGGAAGTAACTCTCCTTTAAAAATCTCTTTTTTAATTATCTCTTCTAGTTGTAAATAGATAGGTTTATCATTATCAAAAACATAACTTATAATTATCACCTCTTTTTGTATCACTTACTTAATACAGTTATACAACAAACATATGATAATGTCAAGAAAAAAATACCAAATTTATTGGTATTAATTCTTTAATTTAAAAGTTTTAGGGGCATAGTTATATATTAAGAATAGCGATATCACAGAATAAAGTATGACAAATATTATCATGATAATTCCAAAGATAAAGGTTGATACTTCTATTCTTGAGATATAATAACAGGCCCAGTAAGTTATTAGGCTAGCAATTGTATAAGTTGTACTTTTCATTTCCATGCCAATATTATAAGGTTGTAATAAATAATATAAGACTAAGTTATGGATAGAAAAGAATATAGACATAGAGATAATTGATAATATGATAATTATATAGTTTAAAGGATTAGAGGTTCCTCCACTTAAGAATAAAAGTATGGCAAGAACTAGAGCAAGAACCACTGTTGGTAATAAGTTAATGACTATTACTGTTTTTAATCTTTCTCTAAATAAAGATAAAACTATTTTAGGTTCTCTATAAAATCTATAAAATAACATCGAATGGTCACAGTTCATAAACATAGCATTAGTAATGTTTTTCCCTGTGTTAATAAAGTACATAATAAATAACATATAAGGTAGTAGTAATAAAGCAAATGTATTGATACCTTGTTTTAAAACAGGAACAAAGAAAATAAGTATTCCTAAGATTATTCCTATTACCAAGATAATAACAGTCATCTTTTTAGCACTATCGATTAAGATTTTACGGTGTCTTTTTACAAATAAATCATGGAAATAGGCAAAGCCACTCTTATCACTAGTTATACCTTTATCAAGAGTAATTTGATTTCTACTAGTAGTAGTTAATTGTTCCGTATTATTAGATGTATTAACAACAAAAATATTATCATGCTTTAATAATTCTTTACATAAATATTGATAGTTATTATAAGTTAAAACTTTTCTAAAAGACATTATTCCAAGTATTAAGGTAATAACACAAACTATATAGAAAACATTAACTGGTATAACTAGATTAAAGTATGGTAATAAATATCCTATTAATAAAAGAGATATTATTAAGAAAAAATATAAAGCCCATGATTTAGGTTTATTCTCATTTATAATGATATTATTCTTTTTCATACGATAGAAATAGAAGGCAATAGCAATTGATTTAACACATAATGTAAATAATACTAACATTAAGGCTTGATACCATGTAATAACGTTAAAGAATAATAGAATTAAAGATACTAATTGTCCTACAAAGATACTTCCTAAGAAATAAATAAAGTTAGGAACAATATAGTCTTTTGCTCGCATTTTCATTAAGACTATTAAATAATATTTATCTCTTGTCGGATTAAATATTTCTGTGTTAGCGAAAGCTCCAATTAAAGCTAGAAAGATATAGATATGTATTATGTAACTAACATCAAAACTTTTATAAAGAGTTAATGGTAATAACAAGAATATATAAATATAAAGTAGTTTATATCCAAAAGTCCTAATTAATTCTCTTATAATAAAGATTATAAAACTAATTATTTTAAAACTTTTAAAGCCATAAAACTTAGTAGGTATTAACTTACCTATTAAAGGCAGTTTACTAAAGCCATAAATAATCTGATTAACAGTATAAGCATTTTTTACTCTTAAAGATATTAAAAAGTTATTAAGCATCTTCTTCACCTTTTAAAACATTAATTATCTTATTCTTTAATTCTTTATCTGTTAATTCATCTCTTTTTATTTCTAAAAGCTCCCCTTTATTTAATACTACTATCTCATCACATAAATCTAGAGCAAGTTCCATAATATGGGTAGAAAAGATAAGAATTCTATCCTTCTTCATTTTCTTTAATAACTCTTTCATCTCTTCTGCTACTACAACATCAAATGATGTTAAAGGCTCATCAAGTAATAAAATGTTTGGACTTGCAATTAAATAGATTAACATCTGCATTTTATTCTTCATACCATGAGAATAATCTTTCATTAATTTATCTCTATCTTCCACATCTATCTTAACTATATCAAAATATTCATCTATAGTTTTTAAATCTTTAATATTATCTTTATTAATATCTATAAAGTATTTTAAAAACTCTCTTCCTGTTAAGAATTCAGGAACAACAGGAGTTGATAGAACATAGCCTATATCACTACTTTCTATTTTTTTATTAGACTTACCATCACTTAAATAAAACTCTCCACTATCACACTTTAAATCTTCATTTAAGCAGTTAAAGAAAGTAGTCTTACCTGCTCCATTTCTTCCTAAAAGTCCATAAATCTTACCACTTTCAAATGTAAAATTAATATTTTTAAGTACTTCCTTTTTATCGAAGTTTTTACTTAGATTTTCTATTACTAACTTCATAATTACTCCTCACTTCTTTTTAAGTCTATCATAGGTAAATCTAAATATCAACAACTATAATTTCTACTTAAAATTATATACTTTATAGTTATTTATAACATCTCTATTTATCTTAAGATTAATTCTACCTATACCTAGAGTATGATTTGCTTTTTTACACCATGATAGTTACTTTCTCCTGATATTAAAAGATTTCTCTTCTTCATAAAATCTAGTAAATAACTTGTTTGTTTTTTGTTAAATAATGGGTAACACACTCAACTCCATCTAAAGTAACTTTACCATAAATTTTATCTAGAAACTTTTCTATATTAGTAAATTTATATTGACAAGGATGAGTTTTAGTATTCCTTTTATATTTGAATAATAGCTAGCTTCGTTTATAAACATTTTGTTTTTAGGATTAGTCATGTCCTTTATATAATAGTTACTATAAGAATTTCATATATCTTCTTTTAATATCTTTCTATTATTTTCATGATTCATTAATTATTTAAAGATTTATTTTATATAAGTTAAATAAGAAATAGTTAAGTAGTAAAATTAGTAAAATGAAAATTATGAATTTTAATAATATAAATTATGGAAAAGAAACAAGCTCATCAGGTTTATTTAAATAGATAGAAAAATTAAATTCAGATGCATTTATTTTATGCAATTATCATTAAAGATTATATACAGGATATAAAAGCAATGTGCATGAGTAACAGTATTAACATGTTATGATTTATTAAATCATTATACATTATATACAATAGTAGAAAAGTATGATTATAGTGATACAAAGATGACTTAAAAAATTATGAGACAATTAAAAAAAAGTTGTTAGGAAATTTTAAGTCAATTAGTTATAACCGATAAAAAATATAAGTTTTTAATCATAATAGCCTCGTATGTTTATGAAAAAGAAAATCAATAAATGAAGACTAACGCAAATATGTCAGTTGGTATTTTTAATAATAAATTAATATATATTGTTAGAAGTCAATGATAAAAAGCATTATGAAATGATAAATAAATTTTGTTTAGCAATAGAAAAATATATTGTTTCTATTAAAACAAAAAAAGAAATAGTAATACTAAAAACAAATATCACCTAAACTAAAGGAAAGCATCTTAATTTCAAAAAGAAAGATAGATTTTTAAATCTCTATCTTCTTAAGTTAATTACTTTGGAGAAAAGCTTTCTTTTTTAATAAATCATTTCCCTTTATTTCTCAACATTTTATTAACAAAGGAATTTATTATTCTTATTTACAAGTATATCCTGAATCTTCAGCTTCTTTTTTAGTATCTTCATATGTGGCATTGGCATCAGTAATTCCATCAAGATTATATTCTTTCAAAGCATCTTCACTTGCTTTCTCTAAATCAATTTCTAATGAAACATTATAGATATGATTAGTACTATCATTATCAGTAGATAATTTAACTCCATCTTCATCAGATGCTTCAAATTGTGATTCCATCATAGATGCAAACATATCCCAATTATCAATGATAGTATCATCTGTCGCTTCATTATCAATACTCATTTTAAGGTAATTAATCTTATCATCTTTGAAAGTCATAGTTATTTCTTGACTCATTTTAAGACCACTATCTTCTTCACTATTTGTACAAGTTAGAGTCTTTTCACTATTACCACATCCTGTTATTAGTAGTACTGACACTGCTAAAATACCAAATAATTTTACTCCTCTCACCATTTCACCTCCATCTACTTATAGTATGAATTATATAATGAAAAAAGGCAAGAAATATTTTAAAATAGTTATATTATTTTACATATTAGTCTAAAAGAAAGTTATACTTTTATTTTTTTAGAATAAGTTTTATTAGGTGAAGTACTATGAAGAAAGTATTAGTTATGTTGTTATTATTTTTAGTACCCTTAAATGTTTTTTGTAAAGAAGATACTTTTGACACTGCTAGAAGTAGTATTATAGTAGACTTAAACAGCGGTCGTGTCTTATATGAAAATAATGCTGATGATGTTAGATTAATCGCATCAATTACTAAGATAATGACTTGTATTATCGCTATAGAAGAAGGAGATTTAGATAAAGAGATTAAAGCAGGAGAAGAAATACTTAAGATGTATGGGACCAGTATTTATTTAGAGTTAAATGAAAAGATGAAGTTAATTGATTTACTCTATGGCCTTATGCTTAGAAGTGGAAATGATGCATCAGTTGTAATTGCAAAAGCCGTAGCAGGAAGTGAAGAGGACTTTGTTAAAATGATGAATAAAAAAGCTAAAGAGATTGGTATGACTAATACTACTTTTAGTAATCCTCATGGTCTTGATGAAGAGACTAAGAACTACTCTACGGCAAGAGATATGGCAAAATTATCAAGATACGCTTATAAAAATAAGACTTATAGAAAAATAATTGGTACTGAAGAATACCGAGTAAAGACTCTTAATAAGAGTTATCTTTGGTATAATAGAATGAAACTATTAGGAGATTATAAATACTGTACTGGTGGTAAAAATGGTTATACTCCTAGCGCTGGTAAGACTCTTGTTACTACTCATAAAAAGAATGATTTAAACATAACTATTGTTACTTTAGATGATAATGATGAGTATAATAATCATGAAAGATTGGCAGAATATGCTTTTGATAATTATAGTAACTATAATATTGTTGATAAAAATGATTTTGACCTCGTTATAGATGATAATAAGTACTATGTAAATAAATCTTTTACTTATCCTTTAACAGAAAAAGAAAAAGATAATGTTAAAGTCCTTGCTAGTATTGATGACTCATTAAAAAGTGGTAAAGTTGGTAATATTAATATTACTCTCAATAATAAGACTTTAAAGAAAATACCTCTTTATATAAAAGAGACAAAGAAAAAAGAAAACTTCTTTACTAAGTTGTTTTCCTAAGTCTAAAAAAGTTAATAGATGGTCTTGCATTAATTCTAACATCATAAGTATCTGTTCCTATTCCACTTGTTATATAGAATTCTGTATTATTAATTTTATAGTATGAATTTATATATTTAGAAGCATGGTCTTTAGAAGCTAGATTAAGTAAGTAAGGTATTCTAATTTCTCCTAAATGTGAATGTCCTGCTAATGCTAAATCAACGGGATATACTTCTACAAACTCATCTATATAATCCGGTTTATGAAATATTGTTATAGTATAAGTAACATCATTATAATTAGTAAAAGCCTTATCATAATTAATAGAATCATTATTAGTATTTAGTCCTACTAACATAATAGGTTCATTAGATTCATTATAGATAAGTTCATTACTATCATCTAATACCTTAAAACCACAATCTACTAAAATAGATATGGCATCATCATTATCAGACTCCCCTAATACGGCATATTTACCTAAGGTAGAGTTTAGCCTTTTTAACTCTTTAACAAGTTTTTTTCTATTTTTAGGAGTTAAATCTTCATTTCCTAATAAGTCTCCTGTAAATAAAATTAAATCAGGGTTCCTTTTGGTAATGGCATTAACAACCTCTTTTAATAAGTTATAATTACTATAATGTAAATCCCCAAACTGAATAACTTTAAGTCCACTAAAGGACTCTGGTAGTTTAGAGTTAACAATTGCTTCTTCATTAACTATTAGAGATGTTGTACCAATATTAGTAATGTAAAAAAATGTAAAAAAGACAAGTAAAAAGATTATAATAAGAGCTATTACTATTCTCTTAACTATCTTTTTTACTTTTTCTGTCTGTTTTTCTCTATCTATATCTTTTTGTTTATCTTTATTTAATTCAATTCTACTATTCATTACTTATCCCTCTATAATAAGTATATAGGAAAATATACTTTTTTTAAAGAGTCTATTTTCTTACTTTTTCTATTTCTTCTTTTAAAGTATCATATGTCATACTGCCAAAAGATGTAAAGGCAATATTACCATTAGAGTTTATTATATAAGTATTGGGATAGGTTGTTACATAGTATTTATTAAATAATTTATTACTAGCATTTAATGATGTAAAGGTATAATTATTTTTAGTTAAGAATTTCTTTATATCTTTTTTAGGATTACGTGATGTATTAGCGATTCCTAAAATAATAACATCGTCTTTATTTTGATTATAATCGATATATAACTTCTCTATATTAGGTAATTCATCTAAACAAGCGAAACAGTCAATGGCATAGAAATGTAAGATAATGGTTTTACCTATATAATCATCTAAAGTATAAGTATTACCATCTTGGTCTTTAAGAGTAAAGTTAATAGGTGTTGCTAGTTCTACTTTACCAGTACTTTTTACTGTCTCTTTATCTTTAACGTTTTCCATAGTAAAACCAGTATATGATACAAAGATTCCCATGAAAATAATAATTAAGGCTCCTAATTTAACAACATAGTTTAAGATATTTTGTTTTCTTTTAATTATATTTAAGACTTTAGTAGTAAATAGACCTAATATTATAAAAGGGAGTAAAAAACCTAAGGCATAAACTAATACAAAAAGATTTCCTATCAAAGCGGTACTTGCAGTAGATGCCATAATTAGAGTTGATGATAAAGCTGGTCCTACACAGGGAGTCCAAGCGAAAGAAAATAGAAAGCCCATTAAAAAGGCAGTTTTCTTAGTCATTTTATTGGGATTAAAATTAATCTTTAATTTCTTTTCTTTATTTAGAAAATCTACTTTTAATATACCTAACTGGAATAGTCCTAAAATTACGATTAAGATGCCCCCTACTTCTAAGAATATTTTTCTATTGTCTTTAAAGAATAGACCAAGTCCTGTAAAAGATAGTCCTAAGATAAAGAAAGACATAGATATTCCTAAAATAAAGAATAAGGTATAGATTAGAACTACTTTCTTTTTATAAGTAACATTGCCATCTTTATCTATCTCTTTTGCATTAGTAGCAAGGTAGCTCATATATATAGGTATTAAAGGAATAACACAAGGTGAGAAAAAGGAGATTAATCCTTCTAAAAATATTCCTAATATTTGCATTAACTCAGTCATTAAATCACTCTCCTAGAAGATTTTAACAAAAAATAGAGTTAATAACAACTCTAATTTTCTTTAGTACTTAATATGGCTAGAAAAGCATCAGGTGGTACTTCTACACTACCTATTTGTTTCATCTTCTTTTTACCTTCTTTTTGCTTTTCAAGTAGTTTTTTCTTACGAGTAATATCACCACCATAACATTTGGCAAGGACATCTTTTCTTAAGGCTTTAATATCAGTTCTAGCGATTACTTTATTACCAATAGAAGCTTGTACTGGGACTTCAAATAGTTGTCTTGGTATTACATCTTTTAATCTATGAACTATTAATTTACCACGATTATAGGCAAAGTCTTTATGAACTATCATGCTAAGAGCATCTACTACTTCGCCATTTAACATAATATCTAATTTTACTAAGTCACTAGCTTCATACCCTGTTACTTCATAGTCAAATGAGGCATAGCCTTTAGTAATTGATTTTAATTTATCAAAGAAGTCATAAACTATTTCTGATAGAGGTAGTTTATAGATAAGGCAAACTCTAGTATCATCTAAATAATTCATATTAATAAAAGTACCACGTTTATCTTGACATAATTCCATTAATGGTCCGATATAATCTTTTGGAGTATAAATAGATGTCTTAACAAAAGGCTCTTTTATTTCTTTTATCTTAACTTTAGGAGGCATTTTATTAGGAGCATCTACTTCGATAGTAGAACCATCGGTAAGGGTTACTTTATAAATAACAGATGGAGTTGTGGCAATAACATCGATATTAAATTCTCGCTTAATTCTCTCTATTGTTACTTCCATATGTAATAGTCCTAAAAAGCCTGTTCTAAAACCAAAGCCTAAGGCCACTGATGTTTCAGGTTCGTAAACTAAAGCGGCATCATTTAATTTTAGTTTAGCAAGTGAATCTCTTAACTCTTCAAACTGATTAGTCTCAATTGGGTAAAGCCCACAGTAGACAACGCTTTTTAATTTCTTATAGCCTGGTAATGATTCTACTTTGTCTTTAGTAGAGTTTAAGGTAATTGTATCTCCTACATGAACATCACTAATACTTTTAATAGAGGCATAGATGTAGCCTACCTCTCCTGTGCTTAGAGAGTTAACTTCTACTTCTTTAGGAGTATTTTTTAAAATAGATAAAACTTCATATGATGCTTTACTTTCTAGCATATAGATAGTATCACCTTTTTTAACACTACCATTAAATATACGAACAGCGGTTAAAACTCCACGATAAGAGTCATAGATACTATCAAAGATTAATCCCTGTAAAGGTTTAGAAGCATCTCCTTTAGGAGCAGGTATTTTTGTAATGATAGCATCTAATAATTCTTTTATCCCCTCACCTGTTTTGGCACTAGTTAAGATAATATCTTCTTCATCAAAGCCTAAATTAGTAAGTTCTTCAGTTACTTTAGGAATATCGGCACTAGGTAGGTCTATTTTATTAATAACAGGAATGATAGTTAGGTTATTATCAAGAGCAAGATAGAGATTGGCAAGAGTTTGCGCTTCTATTCCTTGGGTAGCATCCACTACTAAAATAGCCCCTTCACAGGAAGCTAGAGATCGATTAACTTCATATGAGAAATCAACATGGCCTGGAGTATCTATTAAGTTCAATAGATATGTTTCATTATTGTATGAATAATTAATGGATACAGCATTTAATTTAATAGTAATGCCACGTTCTCTTTCTATATCCATAGAATCTAATAATTGGTCTTTCATTTCTCTTTCTGTAACTGCTTTAGTCTCTTCTAAAATTCTATCTGCTAAAGTACTCTTACCATGATCGATATGAGCGATTATAGAAAAATTACGAATATTTT
The DNA here is from genome assembly GCA_946497955.1 of uncultured Mycoplasmatota bacterium. Classification (GTDB taxonomy): domain Bacteria; phylum Bacillota_I; class Bacilli_A; order RF39; family UBA660; genus Onthousia. The sequence goes on from CAMMMH010000005.1 coordinate 72,722, forward strand.
CTTGTTTCATAAACTTCACCTACTTAAAAATATAGTAACATCAGTTACTATATTATCATATTTTTAAGAGTTTTTTAACTCTTCGATTTGTTTTTTAGATAATCCAGTTGTCTTAATAATATCATTGATAGATAAATTCATATCTAACATTCTCTTGGCAAGACTTTCTTTTTCTTTCTCAAAAGACTTTTTATCTTCTTCAAGAGACTTTTGTCCTTCCTCTAGAGACTTTTGTCCTTCCTCTAGAGACTTTTGTC
>CAMMMH010000006.1 GCA_946497955.1 uncultured Mycoplasmatota bacterium
GAGTTTTGGTCATAAAAGTATTTCTATTGAACTGTACTAATTCTTCTGGCTCATAGTTTTTTAAATAAGTTAGTAAGTCCATTTGTTTTACTTTTTGAATAATCTCTGGTGGGTAGTAAGCCATATATATCACTACCTTTCCATAGATTTATTCTTTTCTTTTTGTTCTCTTTTTAAAGTTTCTATTGTATCATCTATACTATATTCTAATGACTCGTGTATTCCTCCATCAAAATCCATCCATCCTTGATAAAGTTCTTCAAGTGGCTTTTCACATTTATTTAATGCTTTAATATCACTAATATCATACTTCTCATATTCTGGATAAAACATTGAAACAAGTTCCTCTTTCATAACTTTTTCATAGGCACTATCTATAATTTTTTCCGGAGATAATTGTTTTAAATTCTCAATAAAAAGATCATACTCTTTTTCCATTTTACTATATAATTCTTCTCTAATATTCATAATATTTTCCACCTTTCTTTGTTTTTAATTGCAATAAAAAAAGCAACTAGATTTCTCTAATCGCTTTCCCTTTCAGTAAAGAATTTTACTATTGGAACATTTAGAATAATTGATATATTCTCTACTAAAACAAGTGTTGGCTCTTTCTTATATTTTTCTTGTTCCAAATTTTCTATAAACTTTTTTGTCTTACCAAGTCTTACTGATAATTCCTCTCGACTTAAATTATTTTGCTCTCGATAATATTTAATATTGTTTGTAACTATTGTTTTCAACCTACAATTATTATCACTCATTTTAAATTCCCTCCATAACAATTTTTTGAAAATAATTTTCTCCTATTAAAGATTCCAAACTGGTATTTAATGTTTTACATATATCTATTACAACAGCCACAGGAGGAATCTTTTTCAATTTAAGGCTTTCTAATCTTTCAATATAATCTTTGGGTTTGCCTATAATTATTGATAATTCTTCTTGACTCAAGTTGGCTTTTATTCTATAAATCATAATGTTTATAGACAATTTATTCATCAATTCAAAATCTTCACTTGACATATAATTCTTCCTTTCCTGCAACCATTATAAATAATCAAAAGAAGATAAACAAATGTGCAAATTATCTTGCATAAGCCTTTTCGTAGGTTTGACACTCTACTTCTTCATTATCAGAGAAATCTATTACTTCTTTTTCCTTATCATTCATATTTAATTTTATATTTAATTCATCTAATCTTTTAGATTTTTCTTTTAATTCTTGCTCTTGTTTGAAAGGTCTTTTTGCTTCTTCTTTTGCATTTTCAAATTGTAATTTGGTATCTTCTAGTGATGTTATAGTATCTTTTAATATTTCGTTTATATCTTTTAATTTATTATCAATACGTGTAATATTTCCACTAGGATCAGTTCCTAAACTAACTTCATAAGACAATTTATTTTTTAAAATCAAGTTAAAAGTTCTTCCTATTTTATCGAACTCAATACTTGTTTTAAATCCTTTATATTCTCCCAATTCTATTGGCTCTGGATTAGTCATACCTTTACAAATTTCTAATATTTTATTTCCTGCTTCCATTCTATCTGTATAGGTTTTATCTTTAATAACCATACTATCAAACTTGATTTCTTCAGTCTGCAAATGACTATTTAATAGTCCTATATCTTCTTTTAAATCTAATATTTTTGTTTCTAATCTTTTAATTTCATTAGGATAATATTTAATTATTTTATCTTCTATTGCATATATCTGACTTAAATGACTTTGCTTTAATAATTTTAATTTAGCAACCTCTGTATCAAGTTCTGTCTTTTCAATTATTAGAGGATTACCAGAAGCAAGAGATTTAATTTCAGCATAAGATAAAGCTGTTTCATCAATATCTTCTGCACTTCTTACTGGGGTTTTAGATGTCATTATTTGTGAAATAAATCTTTGTTTATTTTCTACCAACTGATAAAGATATGCGTCAAATGTTCCCTCAGTTACATAGCGATAGATAAACACCTCTGGATTATTATTTCCTTGTCTGACAATTCTTCCAGAGCGTTGTATTAAATCGCTAGGTCGCCACGGACAGTCAAGATCGTGTAATGCTATAAGTTTATCTTGGCAGTTAGTTCCAGCACCCATCTTCTGGGTACTGCCCATTAAAACTCTGGTAATTCCTTTCCTAACTTTTGCAAATAATTCTTTCTTTCTAATATCAGTATTTGCATAATGAATAAATTGTACTTCATCTTCTGGTACACCCATTTCTTCTAGTTTTTTCTTTAAGTCATCATATACATTAAACTTACCGTCATTGTGTGGAGTGGACAAGTCACAGAATACAAGTTGAGTAAGTTTTTGGTCTTTATTTTCTTCCCATATACGATAAATATTTTTAGCACAGGTAGCCACTTTACTGTTTGGATCATCTGGTAATATTTCATTCATAAGTCTTTGGTCTAGTGCTAATTTTCTACCATCATTCGTAATTTTAAGCATATTATCAATAGATGAGTCCACCATTTTATTCCTTACTCTTTCAGCACGCTCTGCAAGTTCTGCAACCATTTCTTTTTGTAATTCAGTAGGCTTTACCACAACATTTTCATAGTTTGCTTTTGGTACTGGTAGATTAAGCATATCTGATGTTTGAATATCAGCAACTTCTTTAAACATTGCAAGTAATTCTGGTAGATTATAGAATTTTGCAAATCTTGTTTTAGCACGATAACCTGTACCCTCTGGTGCAAGTTCTATGGCAGTTACTGTTTCTCCAAAGGTCGAAGCCCAAGCGTCAAAGTTTTGGAGATTTCTTTTTTCAAGTTCTGCATACTGCAAATATCTTTGCATTGTATATAATTCTACCATACTATTACTTACTGGTGTTCCTGTGGCAAACGTAACACCTTTTCCATCAGTTAATTCATCAAGATAGCGACATTTCATATATAAATCACTAGATTTTTGTGCTTCTGTTTGGGCAATACCACCCACATTTCTCATCTTTGTATAAAGAAAGAGATTTTTATAATAATGTGCTTCATCAACAAATATTCTATCGACACCTAACTCCTCGAATGTGACAACATCATCTTTTCTTGATGTGTCATTTAATTTCTTTAATTTTGTTTCCAAAGTCTTTTGTGTTTTCATTAACTGTTTGATAGTAAATCTTTCTCCGTGATTTTCTTTTAAATCTGCTATGCTTCGCATAATGTCATCTATTTGCTTTTGTAGTATTTGTGTTTGTCTTTCAACAGACATTGGTATTTTTTCAAATTGACTGTGTGAGATAATAACTGCGTCATAATCTCCTGTTGCGATTCGTGAACAAAACTTCTTTCTATTACCAGTTTCAAAGTCTTTCTTTGTCGTTACGAGAATGTTCGCAGATGGATATAATTGCAGAAATTCTGAACTAAACTGTTCCACAATATGATTAGGTACTACAAACATACTTTTATTACATAGTCCTAATCTTTTTGCTTCCATAGCTGCAGCAACCATTGTAAACGTTTTCCCTGCTCCAACTTCGTGTGCTAATAAGGTATTACCTCCATAAAGTATTCTTGCTACTCCATTTATTTGATGTTTTCGTAGTTTTATTTCTGGATTCATTCCATTAAATCTAATATGTGAGCCATCAAATTCTCTTGGTCGAATTGAATTAAATTTTTCATTATATATTTTACATAGTCTTTGTCTACGTTCTGGATCAGTCCATATCCATTCTTCAAAAGCACTCTTTATTTGTTCTTGCTTTGCTTGTGCAATAGCCGTTTCTTTTTTATTTAATTCTGGTACTCGCCTACCCTCATCATCTATTGTATAATCATAAACTCTTACATCTTTTAAATTAAGTGTTTCTTCTATAATTTTATAAGCATTTACTCTATGAGTACCAAAAGTAGAATTGGCTTTTACATTTCCTCTATCATAGTTTTTATTTTCAATACTCCATTGGGCTGTACTTTCCATATAATGAACTTTCACACTATCTTTTACATACCAAGATGGAGTTAGTAAATACCACATAAATTCTTCTATATCTTCTGGTGGCAACCACGTTGCACCTAATCTTACGGCAATTTCACTTGCTTCTAAATCTTTGGGTTGTACTTCTTTTAAATGTTTTACATTTGTTTCAAACCTTGAATCTGTTTTAGAAAATTCTTCGGCTATTTTTAATTTTTCTCTAACATTACCACTCAAATATTCATCAGCAGTTACCCATATATTTGGATCACCGTAAGTTGGAACATTGAATATCTGTCCCTCTAAATCTTTTATCATTTTATCCATATCCATACCAGTTAATTTTTGCATATAATCAAGGTCAACTCTTGCCTTTTCAGATATAGATACAACTAATGCTTCTTGGGCAGTATCAACTTTTGTTATTTCAATATTTGGCTTAATAGTTCTTTTTGTGAACATATCAGCCTTGCATTTTAATTCTTTATTTTCATCTAATATTTCTAACGAACATAATAAATAAAAACTATTATCGTTAGAAAAAGCAGAGGTATTTGCTCTGCTATTGATAAGACCATATTTTTTTGTAAAATTATCATATAAAACATTTAACTTTCTTTGTTCTTGCTTTATATCTTCGTCTGGATAATCTTCTGTTTGTAGTTCAATTAAAGTTCTAACACAATCTCTAATTTCAATTAAGCCTTTTATTCTATTTTGAGTAGTAAGTGGTAATTCTTGTGGATACATTCTACTGTTTTCACGATAATATATTTTATTATCTACTAATGTGTATGAGAAGTTTCTAACACTTACATCAGCAGGAATTGATAAATCTTCCTCATTTTCTTCTATGTCATCAAATTCATATTCTTTTATTTCAGCGTGTATATTTTGAATTGCTTTATTTAATTGTTCTTCAAGTGTAGTATCTTCATTTGCTTTACAAGCAGAGTCCATACCAAATTGTGTAGATTCCATTACCATATTTCCACAAATCATCTCTGGATGATCTATGAAATATTTATTCATTTTGATACCATCTTCATTTGTATCTAAATGCACCCACTCTGGCTCTAAATCTGTGATAGAATCTCTTTTTTGTAGGAATATAATATCTGAAGTTACTTTTGTTCCTGCGTTTGCTTTGAAAGTATTATCCGGCAAACGAATAGCACCTAAAAGGTCTGCTCTTTGAGCAATATATTTTCGTACAGTAGGACTTTCCTTATCAAGTGTACCTTTACTCGTGATAAAAGCAATAACTCCTCCCGGTCTTACTTTATCTATGGCTTTCGCAAAGAAATAATCGTGAATCAAAAAATTGTGTTTATCATACTTTTTATCTAGTAATTTAAAATCTCCAAATGGGACATTTCCAATACAACCATCAAAAAAAGAGTCTGGAAGTGCAGTATTTTCAAATCCTTGTACTGCAATAGAACTCTTTTGATATAATTGTTGGGCTATTTTACCAGATATTTTATCAAGCTCTACTCCGTATAATTTACATTCATTAAGAGTTTCTGGCAACATTCCTATAAAATTACCCGTACCACACGCAGGCTCTAGGATATTTGCCGTTTTCATACCCATTTGTTCTAGTGCTTTATACATTGTTCTAATAACTACTGGTGGTGTATAAAAAGCAGTTAAAGTTGATTCCATTGCTGATTTATATTCATCTTCATCTAGCAAATTCTTTAATTCTAAATACTCACTCGCCCAAGAACTATTTTTCTCATCAAAGGCTTGTGGTAATCCACCCCATCCAACATATTGAGATAACACTTTTTGTTCTTCTGGTGTAGCAAAACGATTTTCTTTTTCACACAATTTCAAAACTTTAATTGCTTCAACATTTCGATTAAACTTTTCTCTATCTGTTCCAATACCTAACATATCATCAGTAATATGAAAATTGTGCCTATCTTCATTTTTAATTTCTGGGTGTAAATCAAAAGTAGTAACTTTCGATTTTTTCTTTTTTTCAAAAGCAGGTACAAATTCTGTCTTTTCTTTTTCAGTCAGTAATTCTTTTACATAGTCTATATTTTCTTCTCTAAATATAGGAAAGCCAGTTGCACCTTGAAAAGTAACATCTCTTAAAGATACTCTATCATTATGGATAGTATCAACAATAAACTCTCTATTATCTATTGTTAGATGTTCTCCCACAAGATCATCAACTTGTGGTGTTTGCTCCTGTATTTCTTCTTTTGTTTCTTCTTTTGGAGTTATTTCTTCTACTGTCTTACTTTTCTTTACCTTTAAATGGTCATTAGCAGGATTTTCTTGAACTTTCCTATCAAATTCTTCTCGTGTCATTTCCTTATTAAACAAAGGATATTGATAATCATATAATCTAACTGTGTTTTCATCAAATGAAAGAATTTCGTATTCTTCTGCACCAATATATACTTTATCTCCTAAATGATACTCATATTCTTCAATAAAATCTTCTTGTTGTTCTACTATTTCAATATCATTTTGTTCTTCTTGTTCTAAAACATTTTCATCTTTATATTCTTCTCTTTGACTATTTTCATATTTTTCTAACCACGTTGGATAATATTCTTTTTCTTTTGGGTTTAGATAACGATCCAAACTTATTAGTTCTTTTAATCGTTTTTCAATAGTATTCCATTTCAATAATACTTCTATCTCATCTGCTTCATATCCTCGATATAAAGTAATTCCTTTACCATTGCTATTAAACCCAACACCAGAGCCTTTTACCGTATGACTACTTCCACTTATTCCATAAAGATTTTTTAAAAATGTTATATTATCACTTGTAGATAAACTGCTTTGTAATTGTCTATAAATATAATACTTTCTTTCAGAGTTTTGCTCTTGAAAAAAAGTATCTATGAATTCTTGTGAAAATTCTAACTCTGGTCTTTCTTGTTCTTCAGTAAGGTCTAGTAATGATAATTGTTCTTTTTCAGTAGGTAACTTCTGTTTTCTATCATATAACTGTTTCAACAATATCATTGAATTATAATGTTCAGTTAAATCTTCCCAACTTATAAAACTTTCGGTATCTCTTGATAAGAAGTTTCCTTTCCAAATTAAAAGTCCATTGTCAAATGCTTTATACCCATATAATTCAGTACCGACATAAATACCAACATAGACATTATCAAAAGCATTTTTTAAATATTCTGCTCTTTTAGTTTTATCTTTTTCGGTTTCAAAATAATTTCTAATTTCTTCATTAGTAACTTTTAAATTAGCAGAACTTAATATTTGATTTACTTTTGCGTCTATAACGACATAAGGACAGTGATGACTGTCCTTATCAAATACTCCTAATTGTAAATTAGTTCTTTCATTGTTATCTCCTCTGCTATCATCTTCAAGTTGTTCATTAAGCCTACCCACTTCATCTGGTCTTGTTGTTTCAATTCCTCGTTGATATTCTCTTTTATCATCATCTGTGATACTAATTGTTCCACTCTCATTTCTGATTGTTCCTGTATCTCTGATAGATGTTCCATCAACTGGTCTTTCATTAGGAGTGTTGTGTATAATGCTTTCTTGTGTTCTTTTAGGTAGTTTAGCCTCATCAATGCGTATTTCCCATTGACTTCTTTCCTCTCTTTCGGTGGCAACATTAGGTCTGGTATTTTGTAATCTCCCTGCATTGTGTAAGTTACTTTTTGCATATTCCTCGCTCCTTTCACTTTCAATATTTCTGTTTTCACTTATATCATAATCTATTTGTTTTTCTTTATCAAATGTGCGAATTTTATCTATTTCATTTTTTCGTACATTTTTAATAGTAGCATATATTTCACGCAAACCCATTTCAGATATATCACTTGTAGCAATACCTAATCTAGTTATTGTGTCATAAGTATTGAACTCTTGTATATCTTTAAAATCATCTGCTTTGAAATATTCAGTAGGATCAATACCACATCTTTTCATCATCATAAAAGCAACACTATTTGATAATAAAGTCTGATATGTTGCTTTAATATGGTTATCATCTTGCGAGCCTAACATACTATTATCAGAAAATTGTTTCAAATCTTCTAAATAATCGGGCAAGTTATCCTCTACCATATTATATGCAGATGAAATAATTGCAGTAGCAAGAGAGGTTTTATTCTCTAATTCTCCATATCTGTTTTCTAATGCTTCTATAACATTTTCTTCATAAGCCTTTGTTACTGTCCAAAGAAGAAAGTTTTTACCTAATCTACTATTAGTATCTGATACATCAAACACATATCTTAAAAACGGATACCCATTTTTTTCGGTAAGTAGAGCAATACCAGTTGCTCCTTTATTTACCCATCTTTTAAAACTTCGATTCCAAGTTTCAATTTCAGCACAAGCAACAGTTTCTGGCTTTTGGGCATATATAAGTGCTTGATCGGAGAAAGAATATTTATAATTCATTGCAGCACATTCCATAAATGAAAGCCACTCATCTGGGCTTTTGCTTATTTCTTTTAATGTTTCTCCATATAATTCTGTAATATCTCTAATTCTTCTAGCCAATATAGTCACCTCCATTCTGTTTTATATTTTGCTTCTTATTCATTATTCATTTCTTGTTTTTTTGCTTCTCTTACCTTTTGTAGGACTTCAAAATAATTGGTACTAATATCTAGGTCATCTACATTGTAAATTAGCATATATATAATTTCTGACGCTTCATTAGGATAAAATCTAATATCAACTTTTGTATCTTGTTCTTCCTCTGTTCTTGGAATACTATATCTTAATAGTTTATCTTTCATTTTGGTTGCAAGTTGTGCAACTCTTTCATCACTCATTTGTGTATATCTTGTAAGCATTTCCACTAATAAATTAAATTTTTCTATACTTAATTCCACTTTTACAGGTGGTATTCTTTTTTGATATGGCATTTTATAATCTCCTTTCTATCTTTCTAAATCTCTATTTTCTTTTACTTTGCTGACTAAAGAAATATTATTTTGATATTTTTCTAATGCTTCTTTCAAAGCAGTATTTGCTAGTAATTCATCTACTTTTGATTGTGCTTCTTTTTTATTATGAGCTTGAACTTCAAAAGTAATTTTTCCATTTATATTTACATCTACTTCAAATGTTTTCATTTGCTCTCATTTCCTTTCTCATAATTTCCACTTAAAAAAGCAATTATCTTTTTATTTTTAATTGCTTCTTTGAACTCAATAATAGTCATTATTTCGGCAGAAGATAATGTTGGTATTTTTTTTAAATCTGCCATTTGCATTGCAAGTATTTTTTTATCTGTATTAAAACCTGCTTTAAATAATTTTTCTAATGTTTTTGTAATTAGATTTAAACTATACTTTACCTCCATTTTATCCCTCCTCTATATCTTTTCTACTAATTCACATATAATTACTATTTGTTTATTAGTATTATGTCTGCACGTTATTAGTGTTAAAGTACTTTTTTGGGCATTTCTTGTTATCTCAACACTTCCAGTTTTTTCTACATCATAAGTATTTATCATTCTGTACTTATACTCATATCCATTGTAGAAAATACTAACCGTGTCATCTATTTGTAATTTATCAAGATTTTTAAAAAATGCTGTTCTTCCATTTCCACTATGTGCAGCTAAAATAACATTTCCATTTTCTTGATCAGGCATATCTGATTCATCTAGTATTTTAATGTTTCGATTTACATTATTATAGTAACTATCTTTAGCAACTAATCCTTTTTCTAGTCCTATACTAGGTATTTTTAAAACTGCAATATAATCTAGGGAATTTGTACTTTTTGCTTGTTCAGTTGTATTATCTGTTTCTTCTGTTTCAGTTGGTATTTCATTATCAATTTTTTCTTGTTCTTCATAAAATTCTACCAAAGCAATATCTTCTAAATTATCTGCTCTTACATCAAGGAATATTTTAATTCCAATTACACTAATACCAATTAAGATAAGCAAAGAGCCAACTATTAAAAGTTGACTCTTTTTGCCTTTCTTATTGTTGTTTTTTTCTTTTTTTAACATAAACAACAACTCCTATTCCACTTATAATTAGTAATCCACCAACAATTTCAAGAATATGATAATCGTTAATTCCTGTATTTGGAACTTCAACAACAACTTTTTCATTTTCCATTGTGGCTTTTACAATTTCTCCATCCTCAAGAATTTCAAAATACATTCTTTCTTCATTAAGGATATAGCCCTCTGGTGCCTCTTTTTCTAAAATATAATAGCGACCATATCTCATTTCTTCAATAACAATTTTTCCATTTTCATCAGTTCTACCACTAAATACTAATTCATCTTTGTCATTATAAATTTCTATTAGTGTATTTGGTAATGGTGTTCCTGTTGATAAATCTACTTTTGTAAATTCAAGAGTACCTGTAATAGGTTTATTTTTCATTTCTGCTTTAATTACCTCGCCATCTTCTGTGATTTCAAAAGTAACTTTTTCATCTGTTATTACATAGCCAGTTGCACTTTCCTTTTCTAAAATATAGTATTTTTTTCCTGCAACTAGGTCAGTAATTTTAATTTGACCATTCTCATCAGTTACTCCTGTGAAAATTAGTTCATCTGTATCTTCTACATAGATTTCAATAACTGTATTTGGAATAGGCTCTCCATTTACTAAATCAGTTTTTGTAAATTCAAGTTCTCCCTTTTTCAATTCATTTTTTAATTTTAATGTTTCAGATACAATAGCAGTTTTATTATCAATTTCAGTTAATTCAATTTTGTGTTCAGTTGTATCAATAACGTGATTATCTACTGTCTTGGTTTCCTTAATTAGATATTTTCCTAAATAAAGGTCAGTAAATGTGGCAGTTCCCTCTGATCCTGTTTCAATGGATTTTATGAACTCGCCCTTTTTATAATGAGTAACACCATCTGGTGTAATAATGTCCTCATCTGCATAAATTGAAAACTCTACTCCACTTAATTTGATTTCTTCATAAGAGTATTTTCCATCTTCAATAGTAAATGCTTCTCCTGTTTTTTCGATTACAACTTCGCCCATTATTTTATCATTAGCAAATTCAACTTCAATATATTTGCCATAATCATCATCTTCGATAATTGTACTATTCTCATCTAATCTAAATACAATACCTTCTTCATTTAAAAGATAGCCAGACGGACTTGTTAGTTCCTCGATTTGATAAGTGGCACTTGTTAAAGGGTATGGAGTAATAAATACACCGTTCTTATCAGTTTTAAACTCACAGATTTCTTCTTTATCTGGATAAGTTACTTTTTGACATACATATTCTCCAGTATCAAGATTTTTAATTTTAAAGGTTACATTTTCATAAGGTATAACTTTTCCAGATTCAGAATCTGTCTTTACAAGTTTTAATTTTGCTGTAATTGGAGCATTTGATAATGAATATCTTATTGTTTCTGGTGAATTTCCATTAACAACTATTTTAAAGTCTTTTACTTTTTCGTGTCCATCTGTTGCATTAAGTTGTTTTACTGTATAAGTGCCATAAACGAGATTAACTTTTGAGTAACCTTGTTCATCTGTCTTAACAGTTGTAACGTGATTTCCCTTACTATCATAAATACCAAATTCGATATTGACTTCTGGCTTTAAAATTCCTGTTTCTGCACTTGCATAATACTTATTGATTTCAACATCTCTTTTAATGATTTGCTCATACACACTAATTGCAGGGTGTAAATCTTCGGTAGTAATTTCAAAATAGTATTTATTTGTGTCTAATTCATAACCTGTACTTGGACTAATTTCTTGTAAATAGAATGTTCCAATGTCTGGTAAAATTGGACTTGTTACTGTACCATCTGCTTTTGTTGTAACTTTTTCTACTAATTCATCATTAAGATTATAAATACCATAAACTGCTCCCTCTAGTGTTGCTTCAACACCTTGTGGCTCGTTTGTTTGAGTATCATTATCTTTCTTTTCTACTGTTACATCTCCACCTTTGGTATCGACTTTAACAGAAGCAACTACTGGATCAGAAAATCTAAAATAACCCATTTTTTGAGAATTTACTCCATTTCCTAAATACACAATAGTTGTAAAATTATCGTAATGTTTTCTTACGACATTTAATGTTTGCTCACCAACTTCAAGTGGTGTGACATATATATCATTTCCATCTATTCTAACAGAAAGTCCATCAGAACTATAAACTTCATATTCACTTAATACACCATTTGTATCAGTTAGTTTAAATTCTTGACCTATTACTGCTTCTTGTGTTGTTCCATTGAAGCTAGGTTTATTATAATGAGAATTTACTAATCTCATTATTTCATTTTTCTCTGCGTCTATGTTGATATAATCCCCATATCCAGAGGCTTGAGTCCAAAATTCTACAATTTGACCACCTGTTGTTTCCCATATAAGGGCTTGTGCAGCCATTCTATATCTTAATGTTTGATGTCCGGGATAGTCATATCCATAGTGACCAATAAGTTCTATTTTTTTATTGATCTCATCACTATATGGAGATGACTGTAATCCATCATAGCCTAAATAACTTGTTGTAGCAATATCAATTCCCGGCTCTATGCAATAGACAACCTTTCCGTTCATCGTATAAGTTTCATATTGTGCTGACATATATGGCTTTCCACCACCACGTCTTGTGTACCATACATCTGGTACTTTTGGATGTGATAATGTTTCATTTGTCGCTGCACTTACTATTGCTGGTATAGAAAAAGCAAATACTTCAAACAAAGTAAGTGCTATTAACAATACTGATAATAATTTTTTCTTTTTCATACTCTATCATTTCCTTTCCTAAATTAAAAAAAGCAACCGTTTTATTGGTCGCTTATAACTAAAATTTTATTTAATTATTCCATTGGATTTGTATAATCAATGTGTAACTTATATCCTAACACTTCGCCTTTATAAATTATTTCTTGACAACTAAAACCCAATATATTTACTGTGTCTGCAAAGGCTTTTTCAAAACCTGCTTTCTGGCATTCCTCGTAAGTATCATATTCCACCTGTTTTTTTAACCTTTCATATTCCTCATCAACTTGTGGTGTTTGCTCCTGTATTTCTTCTTGAACATTGCTAGTAGTTGGTGGATTTTGAGTTGGTAATTGTTCTTCTTGAATTTGAGATTTGTTTTCGCTTTGCTCCGTTTTAACAGACTGTTTCGTTTCCTCTTTTGGAGTTACAGTAGTTTGTTTTTCGGTATTCCTTTGAGCCTCTTTATTTTCTTGCTCCTCTTGTTTTTCTTCTGTCGCTCCATTTGAAGTTTCTGCCTTTTCTGTTTCATTAACCGTTTCTATATTTTCTTTCATCTCATTTGTTTCTTCAATTTCACTTCCCACGTTCACTTTTTCTTCCACCTCTGTTTTCGCATTTTCTCTGTTTAGTGTAAATATTGCAACACCAATAGCAATCAAGAGCACAAAAATAATTACAACTACAACTTTTTTTCTCATACCAATCACTTCCTTTGGTATTAGTATAATCTAAAATATTTATTCTTGCATTTGTGTAATTATATATTTTTTTTCAGTTAGTATTACAGTTAGTAATATACTAGGGAGGTTTGTAAGGAGGGATTTACCGTAAAAGATACTCCCACTACCTTGCTTCCATACTTCGCTTTTTTTCCAAATACCTGTTGTAAAAGTCCAATGCTTTGTAAATGTGATCGGCATATTTCTCCTTTGGCATACCTCTTGGCATTTTTGGAGTTAGGTTTTTGAAATCAAGTTTTAATTTTTCTACTTGATTTGGCTTTTGTTGGCTCAAAAGTTCTTCGATTTTATCTTCATCTAAATTCCCACTTTGACTTAATCGTTTCATTTCTTGTGCCTGTGATAATGATGGTGTAGCAACATTACATTCAATACTATTCATAAGCCATTTTTGTTCTTGCTTTGTTAAGAATGAAAGTTCTACTGCTGGACTAAATGCAATTTCTTCATTATCGACCATATCAAGCAATGGCTTTATTAGTTCAGTAAGTCTTATATATCTTTGTATTTGTGATTTGCTATCTGGACTATTAGCAGATAATTTTTCTACTGATGTCAACTTCTCCCCAACTTGGTCAGAAGTTAAATCATTTCTCTTGCCTTGATGTGTCATTGCTTCTAATTTCATTTTATAAGCAAATGCTCTTTCACTAAATAGTATTTTTTGTCTTTGTTGCAAGTTACTATCAACCATTATAATTGCAGCCTGCTCATCAGTTAAATCTCGAACAATACAAGGCATAGTATTTTTATTTGCAATTTCACTTGCTTTCTTTCTTCTATGTCCAGAAATCATTTGATATTTACCATTTCCTATTGATCTTACTAACGCAGGCTCTCGTACGCCATCTTTTTCTATACTACTTGCCATTTCTTTTAATTCATCATTTACAATAACTCTAAATGGGTGATTTGGAAAGTCCTCAATTTCTGTTATTGGTATATCAATAACTTTTTCTAAATTAGCCGTTTGTCTTTCTTCCTCTGTTGTAAATAACTCATCTAACTTTGGTAACGGCATTTTTGCTTCGTTCTTTGCCAATATCAACCACCTCCTTTGCAAATGAAGAATATGCTTCTGCCACCTTGCTATTTTTGTCATAGGTAAATATACTTTTACCTCGTGAAGTAGATTCTGCTGTTTTAATTGCAAGAGGTATTTGAGTATCAAAAAGTTTTAATAAACTTCCGTAATTCTCTTGTAATTGTACTTTCATTTCTTTTGATAAATTTGTCCTTTTATCTACCAAAGTTAATAATGCACCATCTACTTTTAAATCTGGGTTAATTTGTCTTTTTACTTTTGAAATTGTTTTCAATAAATGTGTCATACCTTTTGCAGCAAGATATTGCGACTGTATCGGTATAATTACACTATCAGCACTAGCAAGAGCATTTATTGTTACCATTCCTAAACTAGGCATACAATCTAAAATAATATAGTCATAATCTTTTTTGACTTCTGATAAACAATTTCTCATAGTGTACTCCCTACTCATTGCATTTACTAATGACATTTCCATTGCCGATAAATCAAGATTAGATGGAATTAAGTCTACATTCTCTTTATGGTGTAATATCGCTTCCTTTGCCCTTATTGGCTCATCATTCATAGACTGTTCCATTAGGTCTGCTAATGTTAATGGCAATTTATCTTGTTCATACCAACCCATATAAGTTGTTAAATCGCCTTGTGGATCAGCGTCCACTAAAAGAACTTTCTTACCCATTTTTGATAATGCTACTCCTAAACTAAAAGTTGTAGTAGTTTTACCAACGCCACCTTTTTGATTTGCAACAGCAATTACTCTACATTGTGACATTTTCATCTCCTCCTTTCTTTTTATATTTAGCCATCTTAAATAAATAAAATGGCTATGTACTGCCTTTCAAGGCACAAAAAAAGAACTGATATTTTATTACCAGTTCAAAATATGTTATATGTTATTTATTTTTTATCTACTAATCTTAATAATAATTCATCAATAGGAGATGTATCTTCTTTTTCTCTTAATAATTTATTTCTTAATTCAACTAATCCGTTCACAAGCATTCCGTATTCTATATTATCCACTTTTAATTTTATTTTTTTCATCTTTATCACACTCTCATTTCATATAAGTATAATACTATACTTTTTTAGCAAATGAAAATGTGTAACAACTATTTTCTTGTTGCAAGGACAATTTTTTATGGGGTTGCAATGACGTAATCACCATTCTAATTCCCATCATAAATATCATTAAATTTGCTATATTTTTATCTATTTTGAATGATTTTAGGCTTTTTTTATCAAAAATGTGCAAGATCAAAAATCAAGGAAAGCCTTTATTTATAAGGTTTTTGCTAGGGGTTGCAATAAATCGTAATCAACCATTGCACTATTTGCTTATTTTCATTCATTTGAACCACTTTCCATTTCTAATTTCATTTTTGAAGTTTTATCTAATTATATCATTTTGTTGATTTCAACAAAATGCTTAAGTACATTAAATTTACTATTTTCACTTTTAATTACAGATTGACTTGTTAACCTCAACAATCCAATCATTTCTTAATATTAAATTTATTTTATCAAATTAATTTAATTTAGTCAGCATCGCCGACCAAATTTTATTAAACTTCATTATTATTTGGTAAAGACTTCATCATTAAATCAAAATCACTTTGTAACTCTCTCATTTCTCTTTCTCGATATAGAGCAAATTCTTTTTCTGCTTTTTTAATCGCTTCTTCGTGAGATATTTTTCCCTTACCTTCCAAAACTTTCCTTCTATTAAGCAAAATTTGGTTATCTAGCTCTTCTACCCAATCACTCATTTTCATTGGTCTTTGTTCCAAAGCTTGTAGTTCTGCATAGTCTAAAAACTGTGATACTAGCAAGTTTAATCTTTGAAGTTCTATCTCAGATAAGTAATTTTTAGCAATTTTAACATCATCTATTGTAACATAATCTCCTTTAAAATTAGTCATTCCAACATATGGCTTTTCATTATCTACTCTTTCATGAATAAGCTCTGCCGCAGTATGTTCATGAACAGCATAATGTAATTTATTTTGAACTGTAGCAAAGAACTTTTTTGTTATATTACTTCTTGGGTCATAATCTATAGAAGTTGCATAGATATCTGTTACTTGTTGATAGAAGTTTCTTTCACTAGAACGAATATCTCTAATTCTCTGTAATAGTTCTCTAAAATATCTATTACCGCCTTGTTTCAATCTCTCATCATCAAGTGCAAAACCTTTTTGTATATACTCATGTAATCTTTTTGTTGCCCATATTCTAAATCTAACTGCAACATCAGATTGAACACGATAGCCTAAAGCGATTATCATATCTAGATTATAATGGTCTATATTTCTTTTAACATTTCTATTACCTTCTTTTTTAACTAACAAAATTTTTTTGTGAGTTGAAATATCTTGTAACTCTCCATCTTTATAAATATTTTTAATATGAAAACTAATATCTTGTTGTGAAGTCTTATATATTTCTGCAATTTGATTTTGAGTTAACCAAATATCTTCATCAATAAATTTAACGCTAACTTTAGTAACACCGTCTTTATCTTCATAAATCATAATATTATTTTGCTTATCACTCATATTTTCACCTCATTTATAAGTTTCTCTAGCTTTAAATATAAAATTTTGCAAGGCATCGAGTACTTTTTGACTTTGTTCTTCTCTTAATCTTAACTCTTCTTTATATTCATCTACTGTATATTTCTTTAATCTTTTCAAAACAAAGCTTCTATTTTCTTCTAAAACTTCAATAATATTTTTTATCATTACTAGTTCTTGATAAGTTATCTCCTTTTCAGATAAAAACTGTGTATCTAAAACAAATTCATAATGAAAATCTTTATCAGTACAAACTGGTTTTGCAATTATTATTAATTTTGATTCAATATCTACTAAAAATTCAGAACTACTAAAATTGGTTTTATATTGATATCCTGGAATAATAAACTTATCAATTATCTTTTTTATTTCTTTAACACTATTTATTTTAGTCATTATCATCACATCCTTCACTTTTCATTAATAATATCTAAATAAAGTTTTTCATAATCATCAGCACTTTTTAAATCAATATCTTTATAATATTCAAGTAAACTATAATACAATTCTCTTATATTTTCACCATACCAATATACTAAATCTAATATATTATCTAAAGTAAATTCTATCTCTTTTTTATCAGATATTTTATTACTAATTATATAATCTACTTTATCTTTAAGAATATCTATTTTTTTATCTAATAATACTTTTATTTTTTTTATTTCTGTTACTATTTTCTTCATCGATGCCTCAATCAATCTAATAAATAATTAATTAAATTTATCTTATCATTAGAATAATTGTTCGTCAACACTTTTTGAAATATTTTTGATACGAGTTTTCGTAAATAAAACTAGGTACTTTCATACTTCAGATAATACCTAGTTTAAATTTATTCTATAATTTTAAAACATAATCTTTATATGTCTATTAAAGCTAGTTAATTTACAAAAATAATTATATATGTTATTATGTTTTATAATAACAAAGAGGTGGATATATGTTTAAACAATTATTAACTCAAGTTCAAAATAAGTATAAAGAAAAGGTAGAAGAAAATGAAAAGTATAAAGAAATATTAAATAAAGTGAACACACTTCCTAAATTTTATAATTATTCCCATACTGGAAATGATAAACCAACTATAAGTTATAAATTACTTATGGATATATGTCCTAATTTAAATGAAAATGATGCAATTATTTTAAGAGAAGTTATTCCAATAGATGAACTTATATTATCTTGTGTTTATGCAAATGAGTGTAAAACTTACGTTAAATTTTACTTTGTAGCAACTACGAAATATCTATGGCTTGTTAATACAGAAGGATATATTAAATATAGCTACCAAGACCTTACCATAGAAGTTATAAAAAATAGTATATTAAGTAAAACTATATTACTTAGTAATATGCTATTTAATATTAATGGTTCTAATGAAATGCTTTTAGCATTTATAAAGCTATTTCAAGATTCTAACTACAGAGAAGAGGAAATTAATAAAAAGTTAGAGAGTCTATGTAATACTATACCTAGAATTTTTTATCTAAACGACCTAGCCTCTGGTATTAGTATTGGTATAAATAATGAAGTTGTTTTTCATACAAAAACATTCCATTATAAATACAATATTAAAGATATTAAAAACTATGAATTATTACTAGATAATACTGTTGTAGAAGATAAAAAAAGCAATCATAAAAATAGAATTATTGCCAATAAAAATAGTTGTTATGAAATGACAATACGTATCACTACTGATAATAATACATTTCTTATTCCTATTTTAGAAAAGAATGATTTTTCTACTCTATATTCATATACTAGTAAAGAATTTAGAGAAAATAAAGAATTTGCATCTAATATAATTGATATATTAGATGACTTAGATAACAAATTACTAAATGGAGAGTTATAACTTTATTTAGTACTACCTATTCTATTAAATGGTAAAATGATTAGACTAGTTCTACCTAATAACTGGTCTATTTTCATAAAACCTAACTCTCTACTATCTAGAGAGTTTTCTCTATTATCTCCCATAATTAAATAAGAGTCTTCTGGAACTGTATCACTACCTAATTCTTTTATGTTAAAATCTTCTGTCTTACCATGTTTAAAGTTTTCTTTAACTTTCTTACCATCTACATATAAAGTATTATCCTTATATTCTATATGTTCTCCAGGCAATCCTATAACTCTTTTAATTAAGTATTCATCTGGCATATCTACTACAACTATATCAAATCTTTTAGGGTTATTAAAGTAATATGCAGTCTTATTTAAAATCATAATGTCTCCTTCTTCAAGGGTAGGATGCATTGATTCTCCATTTACTTTAATAGGTGTAACTATAAAAGCTTTAATAAATAAGACAACAACTATAATAATTATATATGGTAAAAATGGTTTTATTTTCTCTTTCATATCTAATCCTTTCTAACACATTAATATTATACATCTAATTTAAGCTTTAGAAAAGAAAAAAGAGAACTATTGTTGTCCTCTTTCTTTAATACGATATTGACCTTTACTATTTCTTAAAACATTTCCTAATTTAGCACGTCTTACTTTACCATGTCTTAAGACAGTAATTTTAGCAATCTTAGGTGAGTGAATTGGGAATGTTCTTTCAACTCCTACACCACTACTCATTTTACGAACAGTAAATGTTTCACTAACACTACCACCACGACGAGCGATTACAATTCCTTCAAAAGCTTGGATTCTTTCACGTTTACCTTCGATAATCTTAACGTCAACACGAACAGTATCTCCAACTCTAAATTCAGGAATGTTCTTATTAATTTGTTTGTCATTAATTTTGTCAATTACGTTCATATAAGATCCTCCTTTACCTATAACCAATGCTCATAACCAAAGAGCCAGCGGAACATTTTTTTGACGTCTCTAATTATATCATAGTATTAATCATTTTGTAAAGGATTATTTTCACTTATTACTCTAACAATCGCTCTATTAGTAAAATCTAAGCTATTAATTACTTCTTTCATTGTTGTAATATTCATATTCTTAATAAGTTCTACATAGTTAGTAATAACTTTATGATAATTAATCATATCATCTACTACAGTATCTACAATACTATCGGCATAATCACTTTTAATTACTTCACTAGATATCCAAACTTTTTTAATTCTCTCTAAATCTTCTTCTAATACATCTAAATTATTAAGATAATTCTCTAATTCTTTTAAATATACAGGATAATTCAAAACATCTGCTTCTACCATAAAAGTAACGATATTACCTATATCTTGAAAATAGTAACCACTTCTACTAACTA
Source organism: uncultured Mycoplasmatota bacterium (assembly GCA_946497955.1). Lineage (GTDB taxonomy): Bacteria > Bacillota_I > Bacilli_A > RF39 > UBA660 > Onthousia. The sequence continues at coordinate 20,263 of CAMMMH010000006.1, forward strand.
GATGTCTTTTTCTTATCATTTCTCTAAACTCTGAACTAGCACCAAAGCAAAGAGAAATTAACATATTAAGATATAAGTCTAAGGTAACTTTATTTTTTATAGGAAACTTTGATTTATCCATTTTAAAACCAATAGCAAGTTTTTCTACTTTTACATCTTTTTTTATCTCTTCATAGTCTTTAACTACTTTAACTGGTTCTTTATAATTTTTTATTTTAATATTATCACTTTTCTCTAAATTAAATCTTGCTAAGGTATTGGTAGCAATTTTAACAACTTCATCTTGATCAACTGCCCCGCCTACTACTAAGAACATATTACTAGGACGATAGAAAGTATTATAACAGTTATATAAGTCATCTTTAGTGATTTCTTTTATACTTTCTATAGTTCCAAGTATTGGTGTATTATAAGGAGATACTTTATAAAGATTTTTATTAATAGTTTTATATGCTAAATAATCAGGACTATCATCATTCATCGCTGCTTCTTCACATATTATTCCTTGTTCTTTCTCTACATTTTCATCTGTGAAGTAAGGACTATTAACAAAAGTTAATAAATACTCTAAATTTTCTTTCATCTTCTTATTACCAGTTACAACATAACAAGTATTTTTATAACTAGTAAAAGCATTAACATAACTACCTGTCTTAGCATAAAAATCAAAAGGCTTTATTCCATCTCTACTTTCAAACATCTTATGTTCTAAGAAATGAGCGATACCACTAGGAAAAGAAGTCATTTTATTTTTCCCAACAGGAACAAATTCATTAATAGCGGCTCCATAGTAAGTAACATAACTAAAGTAATAATTTTTCTTCTTACTAATCTTATCATTAGGAATAATAATAATCTCTAAACCATTATCTAAGACTTCTCTATAAATAAATTTATCTACATTCTTTATCTCAATTTTCTCCATTATCATCACTTCCTTCTAGAATATAAATTGTATTAATTTTAACTTTCTTAGCAACAGCGATGATTTCATCTTTTGTTACCTTTAACATCTTCTTACGTTTAGTCTCAATATCATCTACTCCAAGTAGTTCTATCATATAATAACTCTCTATTATTTGAAAAGGGCTTTCAATAATATCATCAATGGCACTAGTATAGTATTCTTTCGCTTTCTCTACTCTATCATCATCTATTTTACCTGCTTCTAAGTCTTTTAATATCTTTTTTATTATATTAACTGCATCCATACTTTTATCTTTAGTAATACCACCTCTAATAATAATTAAATTATCTAATTTATTAGGAGTACTACTAACATAATAGGCAAGAGAATTCTTTTCTCTAACTTCACTAAATAATAAAGATTCTGAACCTCCACCAAGTATAGCATTATATAAAGAAAGAGGATAATTTCTTTCATAATCTGTTAAGTTATTAAGAGATAAAGTTATTATTAAGTTATCTTGTTCTGCTTCTACTTTTTCTTTAACAGTTTTAATTCTAGATACTTTTAAGGGCTCTACTAAAGCTTTTATAGGTTTCTTTTTAAAAGTATTTATCTTAAATTTTTCTCTTATAATATTGGTAATTTTCTCTTCATCTATATCTCCTAAAACAAAGATATCAACAAAGTTATGACTAATAACATTCTTATAGTAATCATATAAGTTTTCTTTAGTAATTTTCTCTAAGTCTTCTAAATAACCAATACCTCGATAACTTATAACACTTTTATTATCTGTAGCTTCTAAACCTTTAATTAAAGCGTAAGTCATTTTATTTTCTACTAAACTACTAAGGTCTGCTTTATATTCTTCATAAACGGTATTAAAGTCTACCTCATCAAAGGCATTATTAGTAACTTTAGGGTTGAAGATAAGGGAGTCTAATAAATCTAAACTCTTCTCAAAGTTACCTTCTTCTGTATATTTATCATGTAATACTTTAAGACTAATTCCAGTATCTAAATAGTTACCTATTCTTCTGTTAGTACTTGATATATTAACAGCATATAAGTCTTGTTCAGCTTTAGTAAGTTCTACTTTAGTTTTATAGTCATTACTTCCTAACATCATCATCCGACTTAAGAAATTACGTTTCGTAATATTTTCTTTTAAGGCTTCTTCTCTAAAAAATATCTTAACAGTAATAGTCTTATAAAGGTTTGTTTTTATTATATGAAGATTATAAGCTCCTAAATCTTTCTTTACATAATCCATACTGCACCTTCCTTTCTATATAATCGCAGCTTCTAAAGCTAGAGTAATCATTTGATTTAGTGACTGTTCTCTTTCTTCACTAGTTAGACTCTTCTTATCATAGAAAGAATCAACCACAGTCATTAGGCAAGAAGCTTCTCTATTAAACTTCTTTGCTATATAAAATAGTCCAAAAGCTTCCATTTCTACTGATAAGAAATCTTCATCTGGAAAATTGGATTTAAATTCATCAAGAGAACTACTATATAAATCAAACACATCACTAGTAATAGTCTTACCAATTTTTAAAGGAATATTCGCAAGTTTAGCGGCTGTTTTAATATTTTCATTTAATTCTTCACTTGATGTAATAAAATCAACTTCTTTACCATCTAATAGTTTTGGAAAATATGTTTTACAGTAAGCTCCACTAGATAATACTACATCTAGTACTTTAATATCTTTATTGAATGAACCACTTGTACCAATTCTAATTATTTTCTTTACATCATAGAATTTATATAATTCATAAGAATATATTCCAATACTAGGAATACCCATACCTGAGGCAAATACTGTTACTCTTTTACCTTTATAATAGCCAGTATAGCCAAACATGTTTCTAACTTTATTGACTATTTTATAATCAGTTAAGAAATTTTCAGCGATATACTTAGCTCGTAATGGGTCTCCTGGCATAAGTACTACCTCGGCAATATCTTCTTTTTTACTTTCAATATGAACTGTCATAATAACCTCCTTAAAAAAAGATTATAAAAATGTTAACTTTTTATAATCTTATTATTAACACTTCCTATTAAAATTATAACTTAATTAATTTAAAAAAGGAAGTTAAAAAATCTTAATATGTTAAATAAAAGTAACTATTCACAGTCCAAAAAATAAATAACTGGAAAAATCAGCCAATTTATTAATTGTTGGCTGTTTTTAAATTTCTAAGTTCATCAACGGTATATGGGCTATTATCAAATAATCTCTTTATCTCTTCATATTTATTAACACCATAGTTACCACAAGTTTCTGTGTAAGTTATAATATTGGCAAAACACTTAGCAGATTCTAGATTTTGAAATTGATAACTTATCTTCATCTTGGTCTTCAACATTCTAAGTAATCTTTCACATAGATTATTTGAATATGGTAAAGAAAAGTCTCTAACCCACTCAGTTATTGGTCCTTTGAAGTCTCTAATAAACTCTAATAGATTCTCTTCTTTAGTAAATTCATATTTATGATTGAACTCTATATATTCTTTAAAACCATCTTTAATAATAGAGTCATACTTACTATCAAAGTCTTTAATTTTCTCTTCACTAAAAGACTTAATTTTCTTTTCACTATATTCTTTTCTTTTTGTTAAAGTACTTTCCAATAACTCTTTCATTTTGTCTGCCCAATCATGTTTAGTATTTTCTACTATGCTTTGTAATTTCCTTGTTATATATGCATTACATTCTATGTTTTTATAACTATAATCTTCACAATAGTTATGTAATAAATGATCATGCATAACAGTACAATCACTAGGTAAGTTTTGCAATATACCATCTTCATCCATACCATCAGTATTTTTTGCAAGATGAGCTTTATACAAAACTTCTTTTCCATTAGTATAACCTCTAATACATCCTTTATCTTTTTCTCCTATTTTTGCAACGGTATCATCCCAGTAATTTAATTTAGACTCTAATATCTTTTGTTTTACATCAAAAGTAAAATCTTTAAGCATAGAAGATGCTTTCTTTTGCAGTTTAACAAGGTACCCTTCTTAAAGTAGTGTCTTCTTTTTATTATAGTAATTTTAAAATCTAATTCATCTCTTACTTTAACATTTATTACTTTAATATTTTTACTATTACAATTAGGGCATTTATCCATAGTATGATTTACTTCTTCTGTTATTTCGTCATCATTAAATTTTTCTAATTTATGTTTTTTATGATCAATCTGTCCTCCTTTACTTTTATCAGTTTCTTTTCTTGAATTACATATTTTAGTTTTATATATAGTCTTTACTGCTAGGTAAACTTGAATTGTTTGAGTTAATGTTAAGTCTTTGTTCTAGTTCAAAAATTCTTTGATCTTTTTCTTTTATTATTTTCTCATATTTTTCAGATACTTCTTTAACTGCTTTAGTCAAAGCGGTTTCTAACTTTTTATCAAAACTTTCTTCTAAATATTTTAGTTTAGATGTTAGTGATTTTTTCTCTTCTATTAATTCAGAGTTTTTATCTTGTAATTCCACTAACTTCCTTTCTAATTCATTAACTCCAGTTTGTAATTTACCTAATGTATTCCCATATTTAAAACTCCTTTTATTTTCACTATTATCTTATCATATAATTATGGGATTTTATCAGAATAATTGTGTAAAAAAGTAACTATTTCACTTTAGGGATGTGAATAGTTACAAATATATTTGTAAAAACTTATTTATTAGGGCTAACTAATATCTTAACTGCTCCATCATTACCACTAGTTAATCTAAGATAAGCATTTTGTACTTCATCATAACTTACAATATCATCAACAAACTTCATAACTTCTATTTGTTTATTGCTAATTAAATCAAGACAAGTTGCAAATTCTTCTTTAGTATAGGCAATAGCACCTTTTACAGTTAATTCATTCATAACAGCAACAACAGTTGGAATACTAATAGGTCCAGTTGCTACGCCTACTAATACAACTACTCCACCTGGTCTAACTGTAACAAGTGATGATGTAACTGCACTAGCATTACCACAACACTCTATTACTATATCAAAGCCTCCATTAGTATCAGAGATTACTTCATTAAGCATATTTTCATCAGTTGCATTGTAATATTTATCAGCAACACCAAGGCTTACTGCTTTCTCTCCTCTTTTGAGATTAGTTTCACTGACTGCAACAAAACTAGCTCCTTCTTTTTTAGCAAACATGGCACTTAAAAGTCCAATAATTCCTCCACCAATTACTAAGACTTTAGAGCCTACTTTAACATCAGCAAGATGAATTCCATGTAGAGCAACAGCAGTAGGTTCAACCATAGATGCTTCTTCATCACTAACATTATCTGGTACTTTTAAAACCATATCACTTCTTACTTTAATCTTTTCTGTCAAAGCTCCAGGATTATCTAAAGAAAGTCCTACAGCATGGGTCCAAGGTACTTTTACAGTACTGGGGATTACCACTTAAACAAGCAGGACAATTACCACATGGAGAAATAGGTAAAGCCGTAACTCTATCACCTACTTTTAAATCAGTTCTGTTACCTGGATTAATTACTTCTCCACAAAACTCATGCCCCATTACTAATCCTACAGGTTCCCCCATCTCAAAATAATGTAAATCAGAGCCACATATACCAGCTTTTAATATTTTAATAACAACTTTCTCATTATCAATAACTGGTTCTTCTATCTCTTTTAATTCAAATTCTCTTTTACCTTTTAATGCAACAGCACGCATCTTAATCACCTCTAGTTTAAGTTTAACATAAACAAGAAAGAAAAAGTGTAAAGTTTACTTATCTTTACACTTTATATAATCAAATAAAGCTCTACACCCTTTATCTACCTCTTCATAAGTAATAGTAAAGTTATGAGTATACCAAGGGTCATCTATCTCTTTACTATTCTTAGTAAAGTCTAATAGTTTATACACTTTCTTATCAGTACCAAATAACTTTTTCATAGATAGAACATTATAATCATCCATGCCAATGAAGTAATCAAACTTTTCATAATCACTTTTTAATAATCTAGTAGCATAATGCCTAGTATAAGGAATATTATGTTTATCTAGGATACTTTTAGTACCAGGATGAATATCATTACCAATTTCATCATCACAAGTACCACGAGACTCAACTAAAAACTCATTCTCTAATCCTTCTTTTTTTACCAAATCTTTAAATATAAACTCAGCCATTGGACTTCTACAAATATTACCTAAACACACAAAACAAACTCTTATCATGCTACACCTCTTTATTCATTATTAAATTTTAGTAACTCTCTAATATCATCAACAGATAAGTTTTGAAAACTCTTATACTCATCACCATCATTTTCTATTAACTTATCACTAAGTATCTTCTTCTTTGCTTGTAAATCAAGAATCTTCTCTTCAATAGTTCCCTTAGTAATTAGTTTAATAACTTCAACAGTATTCTTTTGTCCTATTCTATGGGCTCTATCAGTCGCTTGATTCTCTGCTTGGGGATTCCACCATAAGTCTAAGTGAATTACGATATCAGCACTAGTAAGGTTTAAACCAGTACCACCACTTTTTAACATAATTAAGAAGATATTAGTATCATCTGTATTAAACTTATCTACTAATTCTTGACGTTTCTTACTACTGACAGAACCATCTATAACGTAACTAGTAATACCTTCTTTAGTAAGATTATCTTTTACGATATTTAAAGCCGTTCTAAAACTAGTAAATAAAAGTATTTTATGGCCATTAGACACTGCTTCCTTAACAACATCTGTTAAGTGTTCTATTTTAGAAGATGTTTTATTAAAGTTATCAAAGATAATCTTAGGGTCAATACAAACTTGTCTAAGTCTTGTTAATAATGTAAGTATCTGCATCTTATTCTTAGAAAAACCTGCACTTAATAACTCTTCCATCTCTTCCTTAGTCTCTTTAACTAAAGCCGCATATATCTTCTTTTCTTCATCACTTAAATCTATATAAATATTATTCTCTATCTTATCAGGTAAATCTTTTAAAACTTCATTTTTCTTACGTCTTAAGATAAAAGGTTTAACTTGACTTCTTAATTTACTTAAAGTCATATTAGTATCATCATCAAAGTTTTCTCCTATCTTATATTTCTCACTAAACTTAGATTTATTAGCAAGAAAACCTGGCATAATGTAATCAAAGATACTCCATAACTCTATAATAGAGTTTTCAATAGGTGTTCCTGTTAAAGCTAATTTTATTTCACTATTAATACTCTTAACCGCTTTAGTTAACATAGCCGTAGGATTCTTAATATTTTGTGCTTCATCTATAACCATAACTTTAAAGTTCATCTCTTTATAGATATCTAAATCTTCTCTTAATAATCCATAACTAGTAATATAAACATTACCATTATAGATTTTTAATTTATTATGTCTATCTTTCTTTAATCCTACAAAGATACTTCTTTTAATATCATCACTGAACTTCTTAAATTCATTATCCCAGTTATAGACTAAAGCCGTAGGACATACTATTAATATTTTAGCATTCTTATCTTCTTCTAATACTCTTCTAATAAAAATAATAGTCTGTAGGCTCTTACCAAGTCCCATCTCATCAGCAAGTATACCTCCAAGTCCACATTTATAAAGATTATAAAGCCATTTAACCCCCTCTTTTTGATAGCCTCTAAGTAGTTTATCTTCACTCTTAGTAAAGTTAACATCTATATCTTTATATTCTTTAAAGTTCTTAACAAATTCATCAAATAAATTATTAGTCTTAATAAATCTATTTTTACTTCTTAAACTATCAAGATAAAGGGCTCTAAACTTAGGTATTTCTCCCCTTTCTTCATCAAGGTCTAAATCTTCTTTTAACTCCTCTAACTCTTTAAGAGAAGGGTCTAATAAGTCTAAGATATCACCACTTTTTAATCTATAGTACTTCTTCTTATTCTTTAGATTTAAAAAGATATCATCCAACTCACTAGGACTTACATTATCAAGTTTAAATTCATAATTTAAGATATTATCAGTACCTATACTAAAAGATGTTGAACCTTTTACTTTCTTAATTAAACTTGTATTCTTTAACTTCTCACTAGTAAATACTTCATAAGTATCAGTTAACTCATCTATCCCATTTTCTAAAAAATAACCTACTTCATCTATATCATGAAGTTTAAGTTCACTATCAAAACCATACTTAGTAAGTTCTAAGAAGACACTTCGCTCAAACTCTTTATCTCTAACAACATTACTATTATCTTTATCTAAATAATTTACCTCTATATCACCATAAGTAAAGATAATTTTACATTCTATATATAACTCTAAAATATCAAAATATAACTTTACAGAAGGAGTCTTAACTATAACTAAATCATCTACTGATTCATCAAGTTCTACTTTATCTTTTATACTAGGAATTACATAATCTTTAAAGCCTTTAAAATTCTTATCAGAGAAAGTTAAACTATCTACCTCTTCTTCCATAATATTACTAGCAAGTATAGTTTCTTTTTCATTTAGTCTATAAATACCATTCTTATCTATTAAGTAACTATAATCATTAGTTAACTTCTTTAACTTTGTTAAATCATAGTCTATTTTTAAGATATGATTATCATCTTCTTTAATAATTTTAAAAGTAAATGGCAAATGATTAACAACAGGTAATTCTCTATTAATATTAAATCCTTCTACATAAATACTATCAACTATAGAAAATAAGTCATCTAAACTCGTTTTAGTAGGTACTAAGTATGAATCATATCTATAAAGTCTTGAGTATGCAAGTTCTATAAAGTTTATTAGTCTTTTACTTTCACTATTAAAATAGTATTCTTTATTACTAAATGCAAACTCTTTACCAAACTTAACTTCTCCTCCATTACGATATCTATCTATAAAAGCATTAACTTTAGTACCTAACATATAAAGTTTATTAGTACCCACTTTAAATCTTAATTCAAAAGATTCACTATCATAGTAACTATAATAATTATAGTAACTTTCAAATTTTAAATAAGGAATAACTCTTGCTTCTTTTTTAACAATGTTTTTATCAAGAGAAGTTCTCTTTAATTCATTTAGTAAAACAGAAGCAAGAATGTTATTATGTTCTTTTTCATCAAATAAAAAGTATTCTCCTTGAAACTTAGTAAGGACAGCAGCGACATGTTTACATGAGTCTGTCAAAGAAAATTGAGGACAAGTACAGGAAATATCAGATATTTCTTTATCATCACTATCAACTTCTATTGTAACTATATAAGACTTTAAGGTATGTTCAGATGATACAATAAATCTATGAGTGGTATATCCTAAATCTTGATAACTACCTACATATCTTACTTTCCTATTATCATAGTTTAAGCCTTTATCTAAATCACTTGGATTAACATATCTTAATAATTCTTCAGTCATAAAAACACCACCTTTTCACATCATGTATTAATATAACATAAAAGGAAGAAAAAAGCATCTAATAATTAAATTAAATGCCTTTAAACATTACTACAATGAATAATACTATCGTCAAAATAAGAGCGATAATTGTTAAAGCAAAGATTAAATCTTCTTTCTTCTTTTCAATATCTTTATTCATAGATTGTTCTCCTTTCTCTAGAATAATAAATATCGCCCAAAAGAATATTAGATGCTTCAATATTATAGTATCAGATTGTAATCTTTTAATCAAGAGAAACTATCTAAATTATTTCTATTTGTCCGTTAGAATATCTTTCTACTACATTATCATACTCGACTATTTCTTTTATAAAACTGGATCTTTCTTTATAAGAGTATGGACATAGTATATATACCTTATTCTTAGTCCTAGTTAATGCTACATAGAATAACCTTCTCTCTTCTGGATAAAGAATTGGTTCGCACTTTTCTTTTGATAATAAAGATATTACAGGTTCATCTTTTATCATACTAGGAAAGCCTCTTTTAGCATTAATAGTATTAAGAATTATTACTTGATCAAAACCTAAACCTTTAGATTTATGAATAGTTAAATATGTTATATCAATTTTTTTATTATCCTTTAGTATAACATGATCTCCATCACCTTTTTTAAATAGTGATACATCATAAAAGTAATCTATATCTTTATTATATCTACCTAACAAAAGAATTTTATCACGAGGATTATCTTTATATATATCTAAAATTATATCTTTTAAAATCACTTCAATCTTAGCACTATCTAAATTATTATCATAATAGTTTATTACAACAGGATTTTTTAAATGTTTTTTAGTAATTAATCTCTTATCTATTTGATAATCATTTTTAGAGATGAAAGTGTAGGCAACATCAACAAGTTCTTGACTATTTCTATAAGTATTAATAATTTTTAAAATATCAGCATAACCCATAAGTTCATAAAAGTTTGTAAATAAAGACATATCTGCTAGGGAAAATGAGTAGATAGACTGATAATCATCCCCTACTGCTACAATCTTTGCATTAAATAAAGTCGAAAGTTCTTTAATAAAATTATATCTTTGATAAGAGATATCTTGATATTCATCTACAAATATATAATCATATTCAATTTTTTTAGTTTTAAGTAAAGATAGTTTTTTATAAGCATAATTAATCATATCTTGAAAATCAATTTGGTATTTACTATGAATATAATCATTATAATAACAATAAACTTTTCTAATAAATTTTAACTGTTTTACTACTATTTCATCATCAGTATTAGTTATTAATGTATCAAAGTCCTTTAAAGTTAAATTACTAGCTTTAAATTTATTAATAAACAATCTAATTATCTTCGTAGCTTTAAAAAATATTGTATCAGTAGATGTTTCTAAAATCCTAAAATACACTTCATCTAAACTTTTCTCTATTAACTTTATATTTCTCTTTTCTAATTCTTCTTTTAATTTATTTATATAGTCAGTACCATCATCATATTCACTATACAATTCAATTAAATCAGTATTATATTTATGATGGAGTTCACGTTTCTTTTCAACTAGTCTATTATAATAATTAATATCATCAAGTGTATAGTTCCCATCTTCATTATATTTTGTAAGTCCATAAAACTCTATATATGTTTTTTTACCATTAACATCTATGGTAAAGTCTGGAGAATAACTAGCTTTATTGAAGAGATTATATGGATAAACTTCTTCATAATGATATGGAATGTTATTACGATATAGAAAATTAGCAATGCGTGCCTCTCCTAATGATTTAACATATTCCCCATTAATAGTTCTATTATATCTAAGACGTCTATCTATTTTGTTTTTAACTACTTCTAATAGATTATCCTTTTCTTTATGATATTTCTCTTGCATATAAAATTTATAATATTCTTTAAATGTAGGATAAGAAAAAGCTTCATCTTGAAAATTAACTTTTGATTTAAAAGCATCAATAAACTCTTTTAAAAGGCTTTTATTTTCAAAGACTACTTCTTTTATATAACTATTAAGTATTGCTATCATTTTATTATCATCTATTATTTGTAAAGGTTTATCTGTTAGTTCTCTTAAAATAGAGATACCAAGTTTATGAAAAGTTAACACTTCTATATTAAGATTAAAATCATTATTTATTCTAAGAGAAAGTTCATCCTTTGCTTTATTAGTATATGCTAAAACTATTATTTTACGAGGATCTACTTTAAGCTTATCTACTAAATATTTAACTTTAGCGGCGATCACTGTTGTTTTACCACTTCCTGCTCCTGCAATAACTAGAGAATAATCTTCATCACTAACAATTGCCTTTCTTTGATAATTATCTAAAAGAATATTAGAATCTATTTCTTTAAACATATTATCAAAATAATCTTTATATGTAATTAAAGCATTATTAATAAAATAAGTATTATAGTTTTTAATCATATTATAGCCATTATTTATAATTTGTAACATTTTATTTTGATTATCTAAAGATAAAACACTTCTATTACTATTAAACATTTTAAATACATCTTGGTATCTATCTAAGAATTCATCAAATACTTTTTTAGAGATAAATTTATTCTTAGTAAACAAGCTTTCAAATTCAGACAAACAATTAGATACTGCTACACTATAATAATCATTACTATTCATAAGACCACCTACTATAATAATAGTAACACAAAATTTGTATAAGTGCATTTAAAAACATCTCATTAGAGATGTTAGTTGTCAATTTCTATAAGTTCATACTCACGGTTACCTACACCAAGGTCATAAGCTGCTTCTACAGTATGTATACCATGAAGTGATTCAATTCTACTAATTAGTTTATCTTTACCAGGATCAGTAGAGTTATATACAAAGTCAAGGCAAGCTTGATCTATTGCTACTGGATCAGTTGATGCAAGTATACCAATATCTTGCATACAAGGAGCTGAGGCATTACCATCACAGTCACAATCTATTGAAATATTTTTCATGACATTAATGTAAACAGCATTACCTTTAAAGTAATCTACTACAGAACTAGCAGCATCTGCCATTGCCTCTAAGAATCGATCTTGTTCTGGTAAGTTACCAAATAGTTTTGTTTGGTCATTTGTAACACCTGCTGTATGAATTAGTGTTTTACCAGCTGATGAAGCACAACCAATAGATAATTGTTTTAAAGCTCCGCCATATCCTCCCATAGCATGTCCTTTAAAATGAGATAGAACAAGTAATGAGTCATACTTTGCTAAGTCTTTTCCTACATAGTTTTTCTTTAAGACTTTACCATTAGGAATATCTAGTTCCATATCAGGTCCTTCAGCATCTAATAAATCAAATGGAAAATATTTATCCCATTCATGTTCTTTAATTAATTCACGATGTTTTTCTGTAGAGTTTCTAGCTCCTTCATAAGCAGTGTTACATTCAACAACAGTACCATGAACATAGTTAATTACATCTTTAACAAACTCTGGTCTTAGATAGTTCTTATTACCTTTCTCTCCAGAATGCATTTTAACGGCTACATTTCCTTCTAATTTTTTTCCAACAACCCCATAAGCCTTAATAATGTTTTCAGGAGTTATCTCCTTAATAAAATATACTTTTGATTTTTCCATAATTTATATTTCCTCCTTTATTTGGTATATATCGTTTTTTATATTTTATAATTTATTATACTTTTCATCAGTTACAGGTTCACACCATTCATTTGAAGTTTCTTCGCCTGGTACTTCAATTGCTAAGTGGCTAAACCAAGAATCTTTCTTTGCTCCATGCCAATGTTTTACATTAGCAGGAATAGTAATAACCATACCAGGTTTTAGACTAACTGCCTCTTTTCCTTCTTCTTGGTACCATCCTTCTCCATCAACACAGATAAGAATTTGTCCACCACCATTTTTAGCATGATGAATGTGCCAATTATTACGACAAGCTGGTTCAAATGTAACGTTAGCGATGAATAGACTTGTCTTATTAGGATCAGTTAAAGGATTTAAATAACTTTTACCTATAAAGTATTTGGCATAAGCCGTATTTTCTTCTCCTAAACCAAAGTCTCCTCCATGTTTCTCATTCATTATTTATCACTTCCTTTAATAGTTATATTCTTAATTAAATTAATTGTATTTAAACTTATAGGAAAGCCTAAATAAGGAACCAAATTCTTTACTACTTCTATCAATAACTCTTTACTATTGCCTAAAGCTAGATTAGCATTGATGTGAGATGAAAGCTGTGGGGCAACATCCTCGTAAGATGCTAGAGTTGCAAAAGTAACTAGTTCTCTTTCTTGATAATTTAAATAATCTCTTGTATAAAAGTCGCCAAAACAATAACTTGCCAAATAATCCCAAATAAATTTAAAATCTTCACTTTCTCCATCTCTTGATTTATCAATATTTTCTTTACCAAAAAGATTGTACTGTGTTTCTAACCCTTTAGAATATCTATCTTCATTTGTTGTAGTAGAAGCTGAATTTATTTTTCCTAAAACTTCTTCTGCTGTTACAAGAAATGGATAAACCTTACCATACCCTAGATATGGAACAGTCTGATATACTGCTTCCTTCAATGATTCTTTATCTACATGAGTTACCGCCTCACTTAACTTATCTTTAAATATCTCTTTACTATTAGTAGATATTAAAGCTGGTAATATAGTAAGATATTTACTTCTTTCATCAAGGTTGCTTTTAATATCATTATTTATAAAATTATTTACAATATTCTCTATTTCCATTACTCTCCTCCTTATTTCTTACAAGATAATTCTATCACTTAGACTTAACTCCAAGTCAAGAGAAAATTACTTAGTTTCCTCTTCTATCCACTTTAAATAATCATTACTTGGACTAGTTAAAGGAAAAACGGCAAATTCAAATACTTCATAACTATGAATTTCTTTTATTACTTTATAAACTTCATTAATTAAAGACTCTTTTGTCTTCATAAAGACTAAATACCCTTTATCGCTTTCAAGCTCTCCATTATAATTCCAAATACTATCACTAGTTAATACTTGTAAACTTGCTACTAACTTTTCTTTTAAAAGTTTTTCTTCTGTTAAATTAACTTCTTCCTTATTATTAAAAGCAACTTCTATCATTACGTATTTCATTTTGTCACCTTCAAGTATATTATATAAAATTAAATTCTTATATTCAATTATTTCTATATTTTTCCATATTTTTCCAATTTATAGTAAAAGAAAAACTAGTCTTGGAAATGTCCAAATCTAGCTTTTTCTTCATAACATGTATTTAATAAATCTAAGTCCTTTATAATATTTTTAGGAGTACACTCTAAATATAATGACTCTTCTGGTTCAATATAGCCTTTATCACTATTAATATATATTGATAGAGGTTTATCTATACCAATAGCATAACTAATAACAACTTCACACCAAGATAAATTATATTTAGATAAATAATCTTTAGCGACTAATCTTGCTTTATAAGCTGCACTTCTATCTACTTTAGTAGGATCTTTTCCAGAAAAAGCACCTCCACCTACTCTTGCAAATGATTGATAAGAATCAACTACTATCTTTCTTCCCGTAAGACCAGAATCTCCTTCAAAACCACCTATTTCAAATCTACCAGTAGGATTAATTAAAAACTCTTCTATTTCAATATCATAATCTTTACATATATTAATACATACCTCTTTTATTAAATTATCTGTATAGTCACGATGTTCTTCATCATTTTGATAAGAGATAGTAAAATATTTTATTCTCTTTAATTTCATATTATCATCGTAATAACCTGTTATTTCTGCTTTACCATCACTTCTTAGATAAGAACAATTTAGTCTTTCTTTATCATACCATTTACTAAATCTTTGAAGTATTACCATAGCAGTAGGAAGTAGTTCTTTAGTATCATTACAAGCATAACCAAACATCATTCCTTGGTCCCCTGCACCTCCCACTTCATCATTTGTACCCATTGCAATATCAAAACTTTGCTTACCTAAATTATTAATTATTTCATAGTTAGTATCATAGCCAACATCTTTCAATACTCTTTTAACAACACTCTCTACATCAACATCTACTTTACTAGTAACTTCTCCTGTAATAAATATTTTGCCTTTACCACCCATTACTTCTATACCACATCTAGAGTGTTTATCTTCTTTTAAATAAGCATCAAGTAAAGCATCACTAATTTGATCACACACTTTATCAGGATGACCACGAAATACTATTTCATTTGTATATAATCTCATAACAACATCATCTTCCTTAATCGATTAAATAAAGTTAACAAATTAATGCTAACTTTACTTACCACAACATTTTTTATATTTTTTTCCACTCCCACATGGACAAGGATCATTTCTACCTACTTTTTTCTCTTTAGGCATAGAATTAACTTCTTTTTTAGTATAACCATTAAAAGCCCATATAGGTATATCATTCTTATATTTATTTATAATATTATTTATATTCTTATAGTCTGTATTACTAGCTTTAATCTTATAATCTTCAAAAATAGGAATTAAAATATCAGGTACATAACAATTCATATTTATTAAGGTAATAATATACATACCAATCTCTCTTGCATCATCTTCATTTTTACATAGTTTATTTATATAACTACGTAATTCGCTCTCTAAAGTATTCAAAAAATCAAGTTCATAATAACTATCAAAATCAACCTCTTTATACTTTTTAAAGTTTTTCTTACTAGGCAATAAAAATTTGTCTATTACTTCATCAGTTTCATCTAGAACACAATAATAATTGTCTATACTATACATATCTAAAGTTTTAATAACTGTATCTAATTCATCAATCGTATACTCTAAATCATGATTTTCTTGAAGTAATCTTTGTAATATCTTTTTTTCAATAATACCATTATAAAGCATATATAGATTTAGTATTTCTCTATCATCCAAACCATTAAAGCCATAATCATCACTTAAATCAAAATTATTAATTATCTCTTTAATTTCATCAGGAATTATTACCCTAACTTCTTCTTTATCTTTATATATATAAGCATATCCATTTATAATAAAGCTTGTTATAGTATCATTTCCATTATAAGGTTCATTATCTAAAGATAAAATATCTTGTATTTCCTCATATTCATCAAAATAATTTATTCCTTCTTCTTTAAAATCATCAATTATAGCATCTTCTATTTCATATGTATCATCTAAATAATATGAATCTAATAACTGTGCTAATCCCTCATTTGATAATTTATTTAAACATTCTTTTAAAGTTGTTTTCTTAGGCTTTTCTTGAAGCATTAAATTTTCTATTTTACCTTCATCTATAGTATTTCCACCATTTTCCCAAAATCTTATATTATCATATTCTTCATCAATTATTTCTTCTAACTTCTTTTTGTCCTTTTTACTTAAATTAAATTCATCACTAAAGTCTTTTAAAATTTCCAAAGAATCCCTTTCTTTTAATAATAATTTAGATATTATTACATTCATTGCTTCTTTACGAGGAATATCTATAATATTAACAATAGTTTCTACTAATAGCATAATTCTCATCATATATGAAACATAATCTTGAATTTTTCTTTTAATGTATCTTCTATTTTCTAAATTAATAGCATATTCATCTTTATAAGGTATATCTTTAAGCCATAAATACTTTTTATTATTTATATCTTTAATAAGAATAGCATCTTTTATTTCCTTAAGTAACTCTTCTTTTGTAAATAAATTATCAAAATTACCATAATAATCAAAAATAAAATCTTCATCTACAAGACCCATACTAAAAAACATTGAAAATAGTTTTGTAACTACTTCACTTTTTAAAGCAGTAGCTTTATCTTCTTTAGTAACTTTTTCTAAATATATTTTTTTAATATCATTAGGAAGCACATAAATAACTTCTTCTTTTTTATTTAAATAACCATAAACTATACCAGCATATACAAACACTTGAGCGATAGCATCAATTTCCTTATTATTAGCTAAGTTTTCAATATTAACATATTGTTTATATGGCATACCACTCAAAATATCTAAAAAATTTTCTTTAATTTTTCTATCTAAAAGTTTTATTAACTCATTATCATGCTTATTATTTAATTCATCTCGTTCATAATAAGCCTTTGCTACAATATACAACTGTTCACTACTTAAAGCCTTTAAAAAATCTTTTAGATTTCCTTCAACTTTATTTTCTAAAAACAAACATTCTACAGGATACATTTCCATTAATTCGTCAATATTATCAATTATATTATTACTTAATTCTTTTTCTTTTAACATAAACTACTTCTCCTCTAATTTCATTTTAATAAATTTTTCTATAAATAACAAGTTATTTTCTTGATAACCACACTTTTTATTTTCAAATAGTAAACTCTTAACTTCTTGTAACTCTTTTGACTTAACAAGTTCTAATTTATGAAGTCTATTATTACCAACACTAACACTAGGTTTAGTATTAAAGTAACTTTTCCCATCATAAAGAAATAATTTAATATTACTATATTTATTATTTAGTTTATCTGCTATTAATAATCCTTCAGGATCATAATCTCCATTATAATAAAGAGTTGTATCACTAGTAATATTTTCTAATAATTTATAGAAAGCAAGATTAGGAATACCAGATGTTATTATAATAGAAATATCTAAATCCTTATTCTTAAAATAATTTAAAATAGAAGGATTTTCAAAGATAAATATCTTATTACTCTTGCCAGTTATATTATTTAATTTAAAAATATTATCAATATTTAAGTTCATAACATCAAAAGGCATTTCTTTATCATAAACTAGGTTATATGTAATAACATAATTACTAAGCGAATCTATATAGACATTTATCTTTTCTAATAGTTTAGTCTTATCTAAATTAGTATTAGGTATATCACATTCTAAAATATTACTTAATATTCTATAGAAAAGATTACTACTCTTAGCATTATAATCTAAATAATGAGGATTAGAGGTTATTGAAGCATAAATTGGTAAATAAGTTATCTTATCTGGAATATTACTTAATAGTTTATCTATCATAAGTAATTCTTCTTTTAAAGCTTTTTTATTTTGTTTATATTTACTTTTTATATTACGCATAGTACTAAAGTTTTTATTTATATTTCTTTCAAAAAAATCTTTAAGTTTCTCACTCGTAAGTTCTAAAAGTAAATCTTCTATAAATGAAACAAACTCTTCATGAAATTTTCTCTTCTTTAAGGTATTAGTAAGATAAGAAAAATCATCATAGGTATTATAGAAGTAATCAGTAAACTCAAAGTCTTGAAATTTGCTTTTATCAAGTACTTTATTAAATTCACTTATCTTTATTTTATAAGTCTTACCTTCTTCAAATTTTCTAGCAAAGAAATCTGTTAGACTAACTGCTTCTTCATAAGTTATATTATCAAGAGTAATAATCCCTGTTACCCTACCATAACTTTGATACTTCTCTTTAGCTTTTACCATAAACCTTTCAAAACCTTTATTATTCTTAAAATAATCTAAATAATCCATCTATTCCACACTTTCTCTAACTAATCCATTCCAACGATATCTTTTAATACTTACAGTATCTGCTGCCTGAGGCTTAATAAGTTCACATATTGAAATATCTTTTATTTCTTTATAATCACACCATAATGCTTGACTTGTTAAGATATAATCTAAATCAAAACTTGCAAGGATTGCAAACATTTCTTCAATATTAACTTCATCTACACCTGCAAAGGCTTCATCTAAAGCGATTAATCTAGGAGATGAAGGTGCTGCACTATCTAATTTAGCATAGATACTTGCAAATAATGGAACATACATAGTCTTAGCTTTCTCTCCTCCACTAAAGACAGAAAATATCTTATCAGTTAATTCTCGTTTTTGATTACCATCTTTTTTATAAAAGAGTTTAAAAGTAAACCAATTACGATAATCTAAAATATTAAAAATCATTTGGAAGTACGTTATATTATTAGTAAGCATAGACTCTTCTTCTCTTTTTATCTTAGATCTAAAATGCTTAATTAATCTATTAGTATCTTCAGGCTTTATAAAATTACTTGGCATCATAAATATCTCTACTAAATCTTTAGTATCCATTTCTTCTAGTGTCTCTCCACTTTTAGGTTTCCAATCCAAGTAAAAAGATAAATTACTATTTTGTTGTTTTATTTCCATAATATTATTAATCTTTTTAACCCAATCTCTTGCTTCTATTATTTTCTCTTTAATCTTAGTCCCAATAGTTCTAAGTAAAATATCTTCAAACAAATGTCTATCTTGTTCATTAAGATAAATCTTATCTGCCTCATAACTTTCTAATAAAGCATTAGAAAGTTCATAGATATTTAACTTCTTACCTTGATAACTAGTTAAAACATCTTGTCTTTTCGCATCGTTATATATGTTAATAACTCTTGTTCTATCAGATACTTTATCACTATAATAATTAATTAAATTATCTCTTTCATTAAATAAAACTACATCTTGAATATTATACTCTAATAATTCCTGACGATATTCATTAAAAGAACGGTAATAGTTCATAGTAACATCTTTCAAATCTTTAGTTTTAGCATCATTATTTCTTAAAAAGTTCTTAATAGTTTTAAAGTCTACTTCTAAATCTTTAACAACATAACCTAAATCTAGTTCTTCTTTTAAAATATTAGATAGTATTTCTAAAAAAATCTCTTCTTCTTTTTTCTGTTCTTCTAAAGACTTAAGTTGTTCTTCTTCTCCTTTAAAGCTCTGTTCTAAAACACCTAATCTCTTTGATAAATTAGCACTCTTAAAAGGATAATCTTCAATAGTCTTTACAATTTTCTCTATTTTTTTACTAAGTTCAAGATACTCTTTAGTATTAAGAATCTTTAAAATAGTATTAAGTTCTATTTCTCGTTTTTTCTTATCATTAACTAAACTAGATATAGTAGCATACACTTCATCATGATTAGTAGTTAAATCATCTAATCTTTCTTTATTAGTCATTAATAATTCCTTTTTCTGATTTAATTTATCATAAAGAGCATTTAACTCTTTAGTAGTATCTAAAATATCTCTAATTACAACACTAGCTTTCTCATAAGTTACAAGGTTAAGAGGAATATTACTTCGATATTGCTCTAATTCTTTAATAACTTCTTCAATTTGTTGTTGATACTTTCTAATTTCCTCTTCAAGTTCCTTTTCTTTATTATTAATAAAATCAAGTTCTAAATCTGTTTCTTTAATCTTAGCTGTAATTTCTTCTAATATTCTATTACTAGGAAATAATTTACTTTCATTATTTAAAGTATTTATAGAAGTATCTAATGTATCTAATTCAAGTTCTTTTTTTCTAATAACTTCTTTAATAGCATCAATCTTCTCTTCCTCTTCTTTTATAAGTAATTGATGTTCTTCTTTTCTTTTTAAAACTCCTATATATTTACTATTATAATCACCTTTAATATTACCTTTAATAAAGTCAAAGTTATAATTATTTTCATTAATACTAATAACATCACTATCACTAGTACTAATAGATTCTAATATTGAAGTAATAAACTCATTACTAAAAACTTCATTAGGATATGCTTTTAAATATTTAGTCAAGTTATCTTTCTTTTTACTACTTTTCTTAAAGTAAGAAATATTCATATTTTCTATCTTTCTTAAGTCTTCATCTCTAAATATCTTAGTATTTAAAATCCCTGATGAATATAGCACTTCTTCTAATTTATTTTTAGTATCATCATCTATTCCTTCTTTAAATTCTACTACTTGATAAAGTGCAGCATAAGGAATATTTTCTTTATCTAAATAATCTATTGTCTTTCTAGTTAAATCATCTTCTTCTAGTTTTATCTCTTCCATTTCTAATAATTCTTTTAATAATAACTCTTCTTTACTTAACTTATCTTTCTCAGTTAAAAGTTCAGTTTTCTTAAAAGATACTTCTTCTAGTAATTTACTATACTTAATCTTATATATTTCTTCATACTTCTCTTTAGATTTTAAATAACCTTCACTACTATATTCATCTAAATAACTAGCAATTTCCTTCATATCATCACTTAATAAAATAAGAAATTTATTATTAGTTCTAATATTATTTAATGAAATAAAGAATAGTTCAAGTTCATTATCTAGTTCTTGATAAAAACCATCTCTTATCTTTTCTTTTTCTAAATAATCTGTTTTTAATTTTTCATATTCATTAGACTTAATATTTTGACTCTCTAAAAGATTTCCTTTTCTTATAAGTAGTTCTTTAGTCTTTTCTATTTCCTCTTTCTTAAAATTTATCTTTTCAATAATATAACTAACTTGAGTTTTCTCTTTTATAAAAGGAATTAAATCTTTTAATTCATCAAAACTAATCTCATCTCCTAAATCACTTAAGTTAGTGATTAAATTAGTTATTTCTTTATCAAGGTTAGTAATATCATCTTCATTATCGTTTATTAAAGAAGTTATCTCACTCATCTTCTGTTTCAAATTATCAATTACTTCTTCTTCTTTAACAAGTCTTTCTTTAAGTATCTCCAACTCATTATCAAGTTCTACTTTTCTTTTACTTTTTTCTTCTAAATCAGTATTGTTTAAATGTTCTTTCTCCTCTTTAGCAGTATTAAATTCATCTAATAGTACTACCTCTTCTTCTTTTAGTCTAGTAATCTCTTCTTCTAAACTAGTAATAGCATTAGTTTTCTCAGTAATTTTAACCTTTATATTTTCAAGAGCTTGGTACTCTTTATAATAATTAGTCGCTTTAGCAAGTAATACTGCTTCGTTATAATTTTTAAAGACTTTAGTAAAGTTAGAAAGAATATCAATGTTATTTTTTAACTCATTAATCTTTTCTTTAGTAGCATTTAAATTTTCAATAGTATCAGATAAAGGTCTTAAAGTCTCATCTGATAAAGGTGGTAAAACTTCATTTAATACTTCCATTAATTTAGTAGGCTTATACTCTTTAGATAATTTTGGACTCCTAATTTGTAAGATAATATTGATAAATTCATCAAAAGTTTCTATATTTCTAAATTTAAATAGATTATCATTAACTAACTTTTTATATTCTTTAGCAGTTTCTACTAAATTATTAGAAATACCTAAAGCACTTCTTAACTCTAATTTTGTTAAAGGCGTCTTAGTAAAACCATCTTTTGTCTTATATAAGAAGAAATCTTTTCCTACTCTTCTACCATCTTTTAAGATAAAACCAAAGAAGTCAGTAGGCTTACCCCTTCTCGCTCTAAGTCCCATACCAATAGTAATATATCTATCTTCTAAACCATTATAAAACTCCATATATAAATAACCAGTAGAATCATCTTTTTCATTATTTTCTCCAAGTAAATAATATTCTATATGTTTGTCAGTAGAACCAAAAGTATCTAATCTTTTAGGAGATTTATTACCATCTAATATTAAGGGAATAAATGATTGCATAGTAACAGACTTTCCTGATCCATTTTGTCCTCTAAGTAAAAGTTTACCATCATAAAAATTAAATACTTCATCATCATATAACCAAAAGTTTATAAGTCCCATTCTTGTAGGTTTAAACATCTTCTTCACCTCCAAATAAATCCATCTGTTTTGTATTATCTTTTATAAGTTTAGCATTAAACCTAGCGATAGTTGGTAATACTAAATAAGTATTATCCTCTTCTTTTAAGAAAGAATACTCTATCATATAATTTACTACTTCATCAAAGAATTTCTGTAAAGATAAATTAATATACTGTTTACTTAAGTATTCTTTATTATTAGTCTTAATGTCTTTAATAATCATCTCTAAACTTTCTTTTTTTATTCGTCCTATCTCTTTATCATCAAGAGATATTTCTTTATTTTTAATCATTTCATAAAGTTTAGTATTTATCATTAAAACTATATCTGTAATTTTCTTATTATTAGGAAAATTATCTTTAGAATTACTTGTTTCATATTCATAAAGAAAAGCCATATTCTTTGTAACTTCAATTTCGAAGTTCAAATTAGAAAACTCATTTTCTAAATAACCACGCATCTTCTTAATATAATCAATTTCTGCTTCTGTTAAGTTATAAGAAAAAACAGCAGGAGTAAATAAAAGATTACGATAAACTTTATATCTTCTAACATCACCTTTTTCTAAAGTTTGATATTTCCATTCATCATTTAAGAAATCATTAGTATCTTCTATTTCAAAAATATCGTTTGTAAATAATCGCATTACATAGTTAGCAAGACCTGTTACTTCATATAAAGCTTCAGCATTTTGATCATCTTTAAAGCTTATCTTTTCAGCATCTTTAACCTTTATTACTGATATTTCTGTTAAGAAATCTATTACTCTAACTAAACTTTGTCTATCACTTCTTAAATTCCAATCTGGTATTGTCTCAAGATTTAAGGTAACCGCGGTATTTTTAACATAATCTATTAGTGATGATAAAACAAAGACTTCACCTCTAGTTTTATCTTCTAAAAATAATAGAATTATACACAAAATGACATAGTCTTGTTTTGAATTAAAGTTATCTATTCCTAGATTATCAACTCTACTACTAGGAATCTTTTCAAGTTTAACAAATCTATCATGAATAATTAATTTACTACCAAGAGTCTTAGTAACAAAGTCTTTAATAATATTTTGTTTTCTTTTAACGTCATAGTATAAGTCAGGATTATCTTCTTTTAAAATCCAAAAGTTAGTTAAAAGTTCTCTTATTTCATTTTCAATTGATTCCATCATAACCCCCTTCAAAAATAATACTTAAACTAGGTAAAGTAAATATTCCATCATCACTAATAATTCTACAAGTAGTATTACTATCATTAAAATTAACTTTATAGTTAAGTCCAAATAAAGGTTCTTTAAAATAATTAGTACTATTTCCTGCTTTACTTATTAGATTTAAAAGATATCCTCTTTCTTCTTTAGTTAATCTAACTTCATCTTTTAACTCTACTACTTTAGTTTGAACGAACTTCTTTAACATTTCTTTTTTTCTAGCTTCTTCCTTCTCATATAACTCTAATATTTCTTTTTTCTTACTAGTTTTATCTACTATAGTACTATGACGTTTTTCTGCTCTAATTTTTTTATCATTAGGTAATACTGATATTATTGTTGGCTTTACTTCATAAGAATTAACTAAAGAGTCAGTATCTTTTTTACTAATACCTTTAAAGTGTTTAACTCTATAAATTCCAAAGACAGCATTAGATAAATCTCTTACTTCAGTTAGATTAGTTTTTTTATCAAAAAGTTTACAAATATACTTATACTCTTCTTTACGTTTTATCATATTACCATGAAGTTCTATGAGACTACTAGCACATTTAGTAATTCTACTGATAAGATTACTAGTAACTTCTAAAAGTCTATCACCTTCACTCTTTTCTTTAGTATTAACAAACCATTTATAAATACTTCTCCATTTACCCAAATTAACTTGATTAAATTTCTGATAATTAAAGTCTAAAGCTATTTTAGGAATACCTCTTTCTGCTTCTTCTAATCTTTTAATAAGATTATCTTGAAAGTTATTATCCATACTCTTTAAAATTTCTCTTATAACTTCAGCTTGATTTAAGTACCCTGTTATAAAATCTTTTAAGTACTGAATCATTTTATTTTTATATTCTAGAAAGACTGTACTTTGTAAAAGTTCTTCAGTTTTTGACTCTTGAAACTTCTTTAAAAAGTCTTGATAGTTTCTATTAATATCACTAAATTCATTAGTAATTCTCTCCCAAGTATCAAGTAATTCTTCGTTAGATAGAGAATCTAATTTTTTTATCTTTTTTAATAAGTCTCTTAATACTTCAAATCTTTTAGGAGATAAAGATGCAACCTTTACTTCCATTTCTTCAAGTTCAATAGTCATACGTTCTATAGCGATAGCATAATCTGTTAATTGATATCTATATTTTTTATATTTAAAGTCGGCAAGCGAGTTAATATTATTAACATCTTGAACAGTAGTTAAACTTAAATTATCTACTAAAAACTCTAAATCTCGTTCTAAATCTTCCATAGTATAGTTATCTATTTTATCCTTTAATTCATCATAGATATCTTCTTTAAAAAGCCAATTCTCTGCTTCTTCATATTTATGATAGAAAAAACGCATAATAGGTCTATAACGATAAGTATTTTCTTGTGATAAATATTTAGTCTCCGTAATAGCTTTTTGTAGTACTTCAAAATTATCCATAAACACTCCTTTATGGCTATTATTCTATCATATGTTCTAGTTAATGTATAGTTATTTTTTTGCATTTTCCAAATGTTACCAAAAAAAAGAAAACTATTAGTATAGACTTCTCAAAGTAATTATTATAATACTTGTAATAATTCATATCTCGTAGCATGTTTATTACATAATTGAACACTTAAGTCTAAAATCAGCTCTTTATAAGATTACTGACTATTATTCATATCTTCCTTTTTTATAGCATTAAAAATATTATTATACATTTTTTCTATTCTTTATTATTATATTTACTGATATTGTCAAAAAAATTACTCTAGAAAGTAATTTTTTTGGTTTTTTCTTAATTTATTACTGTAGTACCTTCTTATATATTTTAAAGTTTATTATTTTTAATTAAAACAGTTTCTATTAAGACGTCTAAAGTATTACTCGCATCGTTATTATTAATTATTATAATTCAAACTCTTTCATAAAAAAATCTACTAATCTATTTGTTCTTTCCTTTATGTCTTCGATATGCCAAGCATCTTTACTAACTACATCGTCATTCAATTTTAATCCATTTTTATAACCAATATAATTACCATCTTTATTAACTCTATTCTTTTTCTTTTCGAAAGACAAATTACTTAAGTTTTGGTTATATCCAGTTATAGTTAAATTTCCTAAAATATGTACATAATTATTTAAATATTCAATTGCTAAATTTTTATCACCATTTGCAATCATATTAACCCACTCTACTGGAATATTTTCTCCTTCAGGAAAAATATGCTCTATAGTCCAAATATATTTATTACTACTATCTCTACTCCACAAATTAGTATATATTTCATTTGTTTTAAATTTATCTTCATAATAACATAGTAAAAATCTTGTAGCATCTGGATTATCTAAATATATTGATCCTTTTAATTTTGCTTCAAATATTTCATCAGATGATGAATTATCTTTTAAGTTATTGATAATCAAATCATATATTTCAGTACCTTGTTTATCCTTAATTAGTGCTACTAAATCCATAAATATCTTTGTTAGATTTCTTGTATTTGGATAATCTGTAATATTCCTTCTAACAAAAAACTTTGTTAAATAGTTAATAATATTTGCAATAATTTCATTATTTAAATTTAATTCTTCTTTTTTTGACATCAAATATAAAAGTAAAATATATGCAGGTGCTCCTTGAATTTTATCTAAATTAAATAATGGCTGTGCTAATTCTTCAATAACATAATCTTCACTTGCGTTGTTAATTAGAATTGAATAATTTCTAGCTTCTTTTTCAACTCTATTTAAAAATTTTTCATAATCTGTCTTAATTAATTTTTCATAGATATCTAGTATTGTACTTTTTGTAGCTAGATAACCTAATGCATATTTTACTTTTCCTTCTGCTTTATATGGTGCGTTTAATTCATCTCTATAAGCATTATAAAATTGTCTAAAGAATCTTTCTTGTACGCTATAATCATCGCTTAAATAAGAAAGTATCTTTTTCCATTTAGAATAAGCATCATCTGATTTACCATCAGCATCTGATACACTAATTAATAAATTTTTGATTAAATCAATAGCAGATAAAGGAACTCCTCTATTATTCAAGGATTCAAATAGCATATACGCATCTTTATGTGTTTCTACCTGAATAGATACTAAAATAGCAGAATTAAATTTGTTTACTAACTCAAATAAAATATCTATTTCATTTAAATTTGAATCTTCTTTTTGAATTTCTTCTATATATTTATCAATTAAATTAGAAAAGTAATAATAGGCTCTATATATTCTTCTATTACCAGCATTATTCTTCTTTTCATAGTCCAAAAGTAAATCATTTTCACATAATAAACTAAAATAGTCATCTCTATTATTATTTTGAACTTGTGGCTTTAATCTTGAAATGTTTTTACCATTTCTTTTAACAACTAATTCTCTTTTAATATTATTTAAATCTGTAAATCCATCTTCATCTAATTGACTTTTCTTTTTATTCAATTTATTGTATAAAGCTATTAATAGAATAGAAATAGATGTTAATCTTTGTTGTCCATCAATAACTTCTAATATAGCATCACTCCAAGCACTGACACTATCATCTACACAAATAATAGAACCTAAAAAATATCCTTTATCATTTTCAATTACATCATTAAATAATAATCCCCATTCTTTTTGTCCCCATGTATATTCTCTTTGATATTTTGGTATGTTATATAGAATACTTTTTTCATTAGAAAATATTTGAGCTATATTATTTGGCTCTGTATATTTAATCATTACACTCACACTCCTAAAGCTATTTTAGCATATATTTATAATAAAAAGAAATTATTATAATTTCATTTCTTTGGTTAAAAATAATTATTTTCAATTTTTAATATGTGAAACTATAAAGAATATCTGTTATTTATAAAAATCACAATTTACACAATGTATCATTAATTATTCCTCACTCTTTTTGTTTTCAAGATTATATTTAGTTTCTTTGATTATTTTATCTTTATCTTTTTTATTTTTTTCATCTTGATATAGTATTTTAAATCTCACAATTTCCTTATTAACAAATTCTTTAACTTTTTTATCTTTTGGTTTTAATTTTTTAAAAAAAGCGTATTTATCATGAAAAGAATTTGCAATACCATATTCTCCCTTAACAACTCCAGTATTAAATACTAGACATTCAATCTTGTTTAATAATTCATCATTAGAGGCAATCTTAGATATTATATATTCATATATTTCCCAACAAGATATTGATACGTCATATAATCTACATAAATCAATTACTTTTACGTAATTATCATAATTGTCATTTTCTTTTAAATACTTAAGTATATCGCTACATAATTCATTGTTATATTCGCCAAGTAAATAATATATATAGTTAGATATTTTATAATAATTATTTTCAGTCAATAATTCTATACACAATTTTAAATTATTATATCTTTCTTCTTTATAATTATTACAAGTTGTTAGATTAACATATCTAAAAAAATTATATAAATTACTATTTGGATTATCTGTTATTTTTTCTTTAAGCAATAGCCTTAAATCTTCTGGATATTTTTCAAACAAATCATTTAAGAAAAACTCATCTAACCTATTAAATTCACTATACCTAAAATTTTCTAATAATATACAAACATCAGCATAGTTATATTCTTCTATAATCATTTTCTCAGTATTAGGATTATATAATACTTCTCCAATAATTCCTTTAGTAATACTATTATACTTTTTTATTTTATTTAGTAAATAATTTTTATATTCTTTATTATTTACTAAATCAACATTATTAGAAATAAGCTTTAATATCTTAATTTCTAAATTCTCATTTTTATTATTTTCAACAAATTCTATTAAATTATTTATAATATTCAAATCTATATTACCTGTTTGTAGCATAGCTTGAATAATTTTATCAGCTTTTATGTCATTATCAATTATATATTCATAATTTTTATCTTGTCTAATTACCCCAAGTAAGATAAATTCATTCCATTTAGTCTTTATTATTAATTTTCCATAATTTTCTAGTGTTCCAATGCCAATTAAAAATCTTCCTGCATTAAAAAAATTCGAATTACTAATTTTTTCATTATCCAATATATCCAATATAGCTATAATCTCTTTAACATTACTCTTTTTAAAATTTTTGGTATATTCATTTAAATAATTAGTTCTAAATTCTTCATTTTCAGAATCATCAGCACATGGTATTTCATTAATAAAAAAATTGAATAACATTGCATATAAATTCTGAATTTTATCATTTTTTAGTTTTTTATAAAATTTGCTATCTTTTAATTTTGTATTTTTCCAAGCACATACAGATTTATATAGTTCGTTTTTACTATACACATCAATTTCATCATAATTATTATTGAAAAAATCATATATTGGATTATAGTCAAATATGTTTGTGTTTCTCTCCAACTCACAATTTATGTTAATTAAAGCATTTAAAGCTTCCTTCGAATGTTGATTAAAAAATATATCTAATATCACTTCTATTGCCTTATATATTTTATTTTTATAATTTTCACTAGGGCTTACTTTATTATTTACAAAAGATATCTTATCCATGCCGACTTCTTCACAATAATTATAATTTATATTACAAAAATATTCAGCCAACTTTATTCTTACATATACATCTAAATCTTTTTCAAAAATTAATAAATAAGCAATTTCGTGAATATTATAATCAGCATAGCCTCTGTTAGAATCAGCTTTATCAGAAACTATTAGATTCTCTATAAATTTATCAAACTTTTCTAACATATTATTATTAGTTGATATTTTATATAAAGTAGAAATTATTCTTTTAAAATCACTAAGCCATAAATATTTATAGCTTTGTAAAAATTCTAACATTTTACTAAATTTATATTCATATGTATCATAATTCAAGAATTTAGCTGTTTCAATAGGTAATTCACTAAATTTTTTTACTATTGAATAAATTATACCTGAATCATAAATTTCTTTGTACTTTTCTTCGTATTCATTAATTAAGGGAATAACTTCTATCATTTTATTAATTATTTCTTCCAGCTCATTTAAAGATTTAACATTCTGCAACTTTTTACCGAAATCATCTCCTAATAATATCGCTATATTTTCTGCCCCCTTTTTAATGCTAGATACACGTTTATTAATAAACTCTAGGCTTGCCATTATCTTCAAAGTTTCTTTTCTTACATCTTCAAAAGTAGACTTAATTCTATTATATTCTTTGCTATCCTTTGATTGTAATTCATCTACATCCTTATAAATTATATTATGCCCAAATTCATTCATGGCATGAGCCAACAATGTTGTTAATTGTATTTCACATAATAAACCTTTAAACTTATTAAAATCATTTTTTAACGAAATTGTTATGTTAATTCCATCATATTCCATAATATCTTTTGATGGTCTATATGATTCAACATTAAATTCATCGTAGATAATATTGTTAAATTTTTTTAATTCATCTTCATCATAAAAAATAATTCTTACGCCACTAAGGTCGTTTAGTTTTTTTATATTTTTGCAAATGCCATTTATAATTTTCTCTGTTAACTTGTTTTCCAACGAATCATAAGATTTAACTCGACTATTTAAGGACTGATATTTTATACCATTTTCAATAAGAATATTTTTTACCTTATTCTCAATATAAGATGTAAATTCAACATAGATTAACTGAGATGATAAATATTCTTTTAACATTTGTTCTTTTACTTGTTTAAGTTTTTCAGATGTCATTTAGAATCCTCCTTATAAAAGAAAAATTTAATATACCTAATGAAAAAGTTGTTTATTACTATGACTGCAAATATAGGAAATTATAACACTTTAGAAATATATAGACAAGCAAGTATCATAGTGATTTAATATCAAAAAGTATTAAAACTTATGTAATATTCAAACTGAAGTAATAAGGTAATTACAACTTGACTAAAAAAATCTAATATAAAAATAAAGTGAATATTTAATTTACTTCTTTCTTTGTGCATAAAATCTTACACTCGGATATTCTTTTTTCATTTTTACAATATCATAGTATGTATACACATAAAATTTTGGAAATTTTTCTTTTACTTCAGTAACCATGTACAATACATATGAGTCTTTATATTTTTCCATAAACTTTATCTCTCCACTAGACATATTAAAGATTGGCTTAGTTTCAGATGTTGACTTTACTTCTACATATTTCTTTTCTCCATCTACAATATATTCCATATCATATGGAGATTGTGGAAAGTCTAAGCTAGTATGATATAACTCATTATCATCATCTAACTTTTCCCTTAATAATTTATATATAAACTCTTCTCCTAGCCTTCCATTTTCTAATCTAGATTTATTGATTAATTCATAAGTTATAGTTGTAGATTCTTGAATATCTGGATTTTGTCCAACCACTACAACATAGTCATTATCTACCACTTTATTAGGATCTATAATTAATTTTTTTCCTACACCTTTTTTCCTTCTAAAGACAGTTGATAGAGGTATTCCATTTGGTCCTATTAAAGAGGTTATAAAGTTTAAAGTCTTAGTATCTTGGTAATACTCAAACCCTCTAACTACAAATGCAAATCCTCCATTTTGTTCCATAATTGAATTTAAAACAGCCTTATTGTCAATATTATAACCATCTGCTTTAAAACTAAAAGTTATTGGATAATGAAGTTTTATTCTTCCTAAATGTGTATTATTAACTTTACTTCCATTTAACTTAGTTATAACATGATCTGTTTCTCTTTTAAAATACATAGCAAATTGAAATTTAGTATTTAATTTTATTCCATCCAATAAGAAATTACTAAATATAAACACATTATCAATACTATTTCCAGAATGTGAAGAACTTTGACATTTATGAATTAGCATGGCCGGTGGATTAATAACATTACAATTATATTTTTTTAATTCTAATATATCTTTTCTCCATTTATTTTCATCTTTGCTTTGATTTAGTGGTGTTGAGACTGTCGCAGTTTGACCTTTTGCATAATCATTATATGTTCCTAAAAATAAAGATTTTTCATCAATTTTAAATCTAATTTTATTTTTCATTACTACCTCCTGTATTTAAATTCAACCAATCTTCGTCAAAATCCTTAAGTTGCTTAAATATAAATTCTAATAATATTGTAACTAAATTAACATCCCAACCATTACCAGCTCTTTTAGATAATTGCGTATATGATTGATTTCCAAATACAATATCAACTTTTCTCCCTTTGATATTTAAGCCTTCAAGCCCCATCAATCTAAATTGCTCAGTAACTGACATTTTTCTTACAACCTCTTTATTTCTATTAGGTTCTATAACTCTTAAGCTATTATGTTCAGGCATAGTTATTGTAATAGAATATCCGTCTGTTTTGATTTTTTTATTATATACATCAAAACACAAAGCTTTTTTTACTTTAAAACTATCAATTTTATGTTTTTCTTTTAAGTGCTCTATTTGCTTATCCGACAAATACATCTCTTTTGGAACGTATTCTTTAGGATCTAAAAAATCTGCCATTAATAATCCTGTTATATTTTTAGGGGGTTCCATCGAAAAGTTTTTTGGTAAACCTCCAAGCTTTGCAAACATCCAAACCCTTTCGCGATTTTGAGGAATACCATAATCTTTACTATTTAATAAAGCAACCCTTAATGGAGATTCATCTTTATCATTTTTATCTGCAACATACCCCATCTCTCTTAGCATATCTTCCATTTGTTTTCTAGTTGTCTGAAACTTTTTTGAAAAAAATCCTTTAACATTTTCAAGCAATATATATCTTGGCTTTTTTGCATCACATATTCTCATAATATGTTGAAATAAAGTTCCTCTTCCATAAGGATCATCTATGCCTTTTTGCATTCCTGCAGTTGAAAAAGGCTGACATGGAAAACCACCCATAAAAATATCAAAATCAGGAACATCATCAGGATTTAGTTTAGTAATATCTCCAAAATTTTTAATATTTTTCCCATTTTTATCTTTATGATTTAAATTGTATAGCTCACACGCATATTTATCAATTTCAGAATATCCAATTACTTCAAATAAAAAATCAGGATATTTTTCTTTTAATCTGTCTAAAGCAAAATGTCCACCGCCATATCCTGCAAAGCCTTCAAAAACCCTTAATACTTTTTTGTTTTTGTTCACAATGTTGCCTCCTAACTTTGGTAACTTAATAATCATATTTTTTATTATATGTTTATTAGAATACCTCTTACATTTATATTATAGCATGTATATTTTAAGATGTAAATCAATGAAAAAACATAGTTTTCATTTTATACCAAAATTTACATGGCTAAAACTTAATTATATCAAACTCATTATATAATTAGTAAAAAATTATTTAGTATTATTCAAAATGACTATTTCTGCACAATTTATCTACATCACTGACATCTGGAATAGGGGGTAATTTTTCAATGCCATATGGATAAAGTTTTCTAATCTCTTTAACATTTTGCAAAAATTTATTACTAGACCATAAATTAATAAAATCTTTATCACTCAACATTGAAACTGCTGTTTTGCCATCATATATAATGCCATTATATATATTCATCTTTAGTTTACTATTTTTACAATGCAAATGAGGAAAAGATGGATTAATATCAGAATCGCCTTTTTTAAAGTACCAGTTCCTTTTGCTTAATTTAAATGGTATTGGGCCAAAGAAAAGTGGCTCACTAAAAAACGAGAGCAATTGCCAAAGTATTAGTTTTAAAATGTACATATATTCAAATCACTACTTTCAAAATTATATTATTATATTTTTTATGAACATATTTTCAGAATCAAAAAACACTACTAAAATAACTCTTTCACAATTAAATCTTCAGAATGTAAATTATTATTTTTTCCTAATAATAAATTCTCATAAAACTTAATTAAATAACCTTTATCTTCTTTAATGCCTAAATCATTATTAAAATAATTACTTCTAACTAATGCATTTCTAAAATATACTGATTTATCTTTAAATAAAGTATTATCTACGTTATAACCTAAATTAATTAAATACTTTTCTATAAATAAAGCTGTAGTTCTAGTATTACCTTCTCTAAAAGGATGTACTTGCCATATACTAGAAGAAAAATCAGTAATATTTTTAATCACGTCTACAATAGACATATCTTTATAGTTTTTATCTTTTTCTAAACTTATGTCATATTCTAAAGATTCTTTTAAAGTCTTATAATCTCCATAAGCTACAGAATCATTATTTAATATTTTTTCATGTTTAGAAAAATTAATATCTCTAAACTCTCCTGCAAATTCATAAACATCTTGAAATAAATATTTATGAATATACTTTAAATAATCTACTGATAACTCAAAATTATCTTTTTCTAATAACTCAACTATTCTCATAGATACAAAGTCACATTCTAATTCATTATGATTAATATTATTTTGTTTTGATTTTTCTACATAATACTCTTTTAGACTTTTCTCTACTTCTTCTATTGATAATTCTCCTAAAACATTCTTTTCTTTAATCTGTTCTAGATATTTAGATGGTTTTAAATTATCTACCTCTTGTAAACCAATAGCCATATCCCACTCTAATTGTTTAACATAGCCTTTAGGATTATCTATCTCATTATATTGATTTATACTAGAATCAAAATCTCTTTCACTCACAACATCACCTTCATCTAATACAATTATAGCATATAAATTTAATATTATAGTAAAATAACTTAAATTAATTGATATAAAGAAATAATTTAATTACCAAACATTACCAATTACTTTCTAACAAACAAAAAATCGACTCATAAGAATCGACTATATCATTAAGTCTTTACGACTAACTTTCCATTATGGGGCGGTATAAGGGAATCGAACCCTTGCATACTGGTGCCACAAACCAGCGTGTTAACCACTTCACCAATACCGCCATCTGAAATACATACCTATTATAACCATAAAACTATTAAATAAGCAAGTTTTTTTTGCAATATCAGCAAAAAAGAGTAAATTTCTTCGCAAAGAAAATCTGATATAATTATTACTACAGAATAAGAAAGGATGTAGTAATGAAAAAAAGAAGTAAAAAGGAAGAGGAAAAATTACAGGAAGAAATAAAGAAATATGCAAATGAACCAAGAAGTGTAAGAAGAAAAAAAGAAAGAGAATTAAAGAAAGAATATAAAGATAAATCTATTACAATTAAATCAGGTAAGAAATTCAAGAAAACTAAAGAACCTCTTACTAGAAAACAAAGAAGAGAACTTTTAAAAGATAAAAATCTATTAAAGGAAGTTTTAAAGATAATTAGAAAATATTTCCCACAGTTAGAAAACTTATTTAGTAAATTAACTGATAAAAGACATAAAAGTTATATTACTTATAAGATGAGAACTATTATAATGACTAGATTATTATCTTTAATTTGCGGTATTACTACCATGAAAGGTATTAATCAAAAATTTAATACTGATGAAGCTATTAAAAATTTATCTTCTATTTGTAACCAAGAACTTAAAGAAGTTCCTGATTGGCAAACTATTCAAGATGTTATTGAAACTCTTTCTATAGAAGAAATAGAAGATATTAGGAAATATATGGTAAAGGCTTTAATTAGAAGTAAAATGTTTGATAGATTTAGATATAAAGGTGCTATTCAAGTATTAGTAGATGCTACTGGTCTATCTAGTCATGATTATAACTTAAATGGTAATTGTATTTCTAGAACTAAAAGTGGCATTATTAAATACTATAAATATGTCTTAGAAGCTAAAATTGTTTTTGGTAACATTGTTATTAGTATTGATTCTGAATGGATAGAAAATAAGGAATTAAATAATGAAAACGAGAAACAAGACTGTGAAGTTAATGCTTTTAAAAGAATGGCTCCAAGACTTAAGAAAAATTATCCTAAAATGAAATTTATTATTACAGGGGATGCTTTATATGCTACTACTCCTATGATTGATATTTGTAAAGATAATAAGTGGTATTATATCTTTAATCTTAAGAAAGATAGACTTAAAAATGTCTATGAACAATTTACGGATAATGTTAACTACTTTAATGAAACTAATAAAGAAAACTATTATTTATCTAAAAATGTAGAGTTTAATGATAATGTTTTTGATGTGTTTAAATATATAGAAGTTACTAATAATAAAACTACTACTTTTCACTATGTTAGCAATCTTAATGTTAAAGATAGTAATATAGAAGAAATTGTTAATATGGGTAGACGTAGATGGAAGATAGAAAATGAAGGCTTTAATCAACAAAAAAATGGGACTTTTTGTATTTCCCATATGAGTAGTAGACATATTGTTGGTTTAAAGGTCCAATATTATTTAATACAGATCGCCCATATTATAAGACAACTATTAGAATATGGTTCTATTATAATAAAAGAGATTCGTGATATAACAAAAAAGGAAATAAGCGACAAAATTTCCACCATGCTTACTTCCAACAAAATCTCAAATTTTAATTGTTTGGATTTGAATTTTCAATTAAGATTTGATGGTTAAAGTGTAACATATTTCAGGGGAGTTGAAAACTAGTGGTGGAAATTTTTACAGTGTATTTGACACTTCTTTTTTGCATGGTTTATTTATGCGAAGAAAAAGATTTATGTTATTTTTCAATCTTTTGCACATAAATCTTTTCTTTTTTAATTAAATTTGCTCTTTTTTACTGTGCAATATTGTATAAAAAATAGAAATATGTAAATAATAAAAATAATTAGCACTTTAACTTGACAAGTGCTAAAAACAGTGGTATAACATAATTGTAATGAGAAAGGAAAGTGATAATATATGTTACCAACAAGATTTTATTTTGATAATGCATTTGATCAATTATTTGGAAATGAAGGAAGTAAGATGATGAATTGTGATATCTATGAAAAGGATAACACATATCATGTAGAGATGGATTTACCAGGATTTAAGAAAGATGAAATTAAAGTAGAATGTAACAAAGGAAACTTAGTTATAACTGCTGAAAAATCATCTAATGAAGAAGATAAAGATGAAGATAAAAAATATCTACGTCGTGAAAGAAGTTATGGTAAATATTCTAGAAGTTTCTATCTAGGTGATATTAAAGAAGATGCTATTGAAGCTAAATTCGATAATGGTACATTAAGTATTTCTATTCCAAAAATTGATGAAAATGAAAATAAAAAACTTATTGATATAAAATAAAAGAAGGCAGCTAGCAATGTTATTAACTTAAGAAAAATTAAGATAAAGGATTTAATCTTTTGTCTTTTT
>CAMMMH010000007.1 GCA_946497955.1 uncultured Mycoplasmatota bacterium
TAGTTGATGAAATATATCATTAACTACTATTTACCTACAAAATTTTTTTACACCCGTGCAAAAAGATGATAGACATTTTTCCCTATTTTATTAAAACGCATCTCATATTCACTCATAATTATATCAGTATGGGTTTTATGATAGTCAAATGAGATATCACTTAAGGCATAGCCATTACTACTTAAAGTTTCAAGGGAATAGATAAATAAATCTTCATTATCAGTTTTCATTTCTATTCTTTTAGTATCTTTAAATAAAGTATCATACTTATCTAAAAATATTTTACTAGTTAAACGTCTATTGTGCCATCTTGTCTTAGGCCATGGGTCTGAGAAGTTTAAATAGATTAAATCTATCTCTTTAGAAAATACTTTATCTATATCTAGAGCATTCATTCTAATTAGTTTTAAATTATCTAAGTCAGCGGGTATTTTTTTTATCGCTTTTGCCATAACACTATCAAACTTTTCTATTCCTATATAGTTAATATCTTTGTATTTAAGGGCATTTTCTAGAATAAATTTACCTTTACCCATACCTATTTCAATATAGATAGGATTATCATTATTAAATAGTTCTTTCCATTTTCCTTTATAGTCTTCAGGATTTTTAATTAAATATTTACAATTATTTAGTATTTCTTCTTTATCTTTAACATTTCTTAAACGCATAATAAACCTCCAAGTCATATAGCATATTTTATCATAAATAAATAATCTTTTGAATATAATATCTTGAAAGTGAGGAAAAATATATGAATCAAGGTATGCCTATGTGGCCAATGAATCCTAATATGAATCCTAATATGGGAGGATGGCAAAACTTTAATAATATGAATCAAAGACTTAATAGTCTAGAAAATCAAATTAATAGACTTGAAAGACAAATGAGAAGATTAGAAAATAGGGTTAATAGAATTGAATCATCTATGATTAGTCCAAGAAATTATGATAGTCAATCTACTGGTTATGGTAATAGTAATGATAAATATATGATGTAAAGAGCTTAGGCTCTTTTTTTGTTAGAGAAAAAAATTTTGGGCATACTAAAATTGACAGTTATAGTTAAATAAATTATACTTTATATAGGAAGTGACCATATGGAATTAAGAGTTTTAGAAAAAAATGAATATGAAAAATTTGTAAAGACAAATCCTTACAAAAGCCATTTTTTACAGTCTTATGATTGGGGACAATTATCTAAGGAAGAAAGAGGTCTTACTCCTTATTATTTAGGGCTTGATGATAATGGTAAAATTGTAGGGGCAACTTTACTTTTAAAGAAAAGTTTGCCTTTAGGATTATGTTATTTGTATGCCCCAAGAGGTTATGTAATTAACTTTAACGATAAAAAAATACTTGATAAGTTTACAGAAGAGGTTGTAAAGTTTGCGAAAAGAAAAAAGGCAATTTACGTAAAGATTGACCCTGATATTATTTGGAAGAAGGAAGATTATAAAGGTGAAGTTAGCGAGGTTGAATCTAAAGATAAGAAGATTTATAATGAATTACTTAGATTAGGTTATAAACATATGGGCTTTACTAAGAATTTTGAGAGTTCACAACCTAGGTATACTTTTAGAATTGATTTAAAGCAGTCTATGGAAGAAATTGAGAGTCATTTTTCAAAGACTACAAAACAAAGAATTGCCAAGTCTCTTAAGCTTAAGACGAAAGTAGAAATAGGAACAGAAGAAGATTTAGAAACTTTTTATCATTTAATGATGTTAACAGAGTCAAGGAAGGATTTTGTTTCTTATGGGATAGATTATTATAAGACTTTATATAGGCTATTTAATGAGGATAATAAAGCGACTTTGTTTTTGGGAAAAGTTAATATCAAAGATAGCTTAGAGGTATTAGAGAATGATTTAGATGAAGTTAATAAAAAGATAGATGAACTTCCTAAAGAGAATATGTCTAAGAGTGCTAAAAATAAGCTTAAGGAGTTTACAAGACAAAAAGAAAATCTCGAAAAAGAAGTTGATAAATATAATAACTATTTAAAAGAATATGGAGAAAAAGTTACTTTATCTGCCCATATGATAATAGAATATGGGGATAAAGCTTGGGTTCTATATGCAGGTAATCATAATATCTTAACAGAAACTTATGTTAATTATCATACATACTTTGAACATTTAAAATTCTGTAAAGATAGAGGATTAAAAATATATGATCAGTTTGGAACGATTGGAGATTTATCTAAAGATAATCCTAGACTTGGTCTACATGAGTTTAAAAAGAAATTTGGTGGGGACTATGTTGAGTTTATGGGGGAATTTGACTATGTTGTTAAACCAATCTATTACTTTGCTTTTACAAAGTTAGTAACAATTTATAGAAATATGATTAAAAAAAGAAAGAAGAAGGAACTTAATGATGAAATTAAAAGAGATTAGTTTTGAAGAATTAGAGAACTTTGCTTTAACTACTGATGAAGCGACTTTTCATCAGACTAAGGGCTGGGCTAAATTAAAAGAACATAATGGATGGCATCATTATGTAGTAGGTTTATATGATGAAGATAAAATAAAGGGAGCGGCTTTACTTCTTGCAAAGTGTGTTCCTATTGTTAAGAAGTATATGTTTTATTCACCTAGAGGCTTTTTAATAGATTATCATGACTATAATTTATTAAAAGTGTTTACAGAAGAAGTTAAGAAGTTTGTTAAAAATAAAGGTGGTATTTTTATTAAGATAGACCCTTATGTTATGTATAAACAAAGAGATATTAATGGTGATTTAGTTAAAGATGGTATAGATAATAGTGATACTGTTGATAATTTAAAGAAGTTAGGTTATAAACATTTTGGATTTAATTTAATGCAAGACTCCCTACAACCTAGATGGATGCATACTATTACAGTTAAGGGTAAATCTGCCCCTGAGGTTATGAAGGATATGGACCCTAAAACAAGACAGATTCTAAGAAAAAATGAAAGACTTGGTGTAAGAGTGCGGGAAATAACAAGGGATGAGTTACCTATATTTAAAGATATTATGCAACATACAGGTGAACGTAGAGAATTTATTGATAGACCTTTATCATATTATGAGAATATGTGGGATAGTTTACATGATGATGGTATTTTAAAAATCTTAATTGCCGAGATTGACTTTGATGAAGAGATAGAGAATACGAAAAAAGAGATAGAAGCTTTAGAAGAATCTATTAAAAAAAGAAAAAAACAATATGAAGATAAAAGTAAGCCTATGAATGAGAAGAAATATCATAGTAAACAAGAATTTGAGAAAAGTGAAATTAAGAGACTACAAAAGAATATTGAAAAGACTAAAGATATGAAAGATGAGTATGGTAAAAAGCCAATACTTGGAGGAATTTTATTCTTAATTTATGGCAAGGAAGTATTATCACTTTATGGAGGTTCTAAAGCTGAACTTATGAGTTTTCAATCTGCTTATACTCTTCACTTTGCAGGGGTTAAGTATGCTATAGAACATGGCTATGACACATATAACTTCTATGGTATCACAGGTGACTTTAGTGAAAGTAATCCTTTACTTGGACTTTATCTATTTAAGAAGAGTTTTGGTGGTCAGGTAGTAGAATTAATTGGGGAATTTGACCTTATTATTAGTCCTTTCTGGTATCATGCTTATAAGATTAGTTATGCTCTTTATCATAAACTTAAAAATATTAAAAGATGACTGTGTTTTAGGTCATCTTTTTGTTTGGCAAATTGTTAAAATAATAAATATTATTGATGTTATTAAATATATTATTAATAAAATAATAGATACGTAGAAACAAATGGTGTTAGTAAGAAATGATAGAAAGTAGAAAATATAACTAAAAAATGCTAAAGCTATTAAAATTATAATTTTTGTAATTATTTTTCTAGTATTTAAATCATTCTTTTTTCTATAACTATTAAAAAGCATTATAGACATAACAAGAAAAATGATAATAGAACTATAAATAATTAATGGAAAGTATAAAAATAACATAAATAATAAAACATTAAAATCCATAAGTAACCTATTTTAAATCAAACTTTATTTTACCTTTACCATTAGATGAAGTAATTATAGCGATAGCACCATTTATAATAGTCATTCTAGGAGAAACATGGCCTATATCAGCATTAATAATTATAGGTATATTTAAATTTTTTAAGGCTTCTTTTATTGTCTCTTCATAAGAAATATCATAGTAACTATTATAAATAAAACTTCTACCAAAAATAATTCCTTTAGTATATTTAAAATAATCATTATCTTTTAGTTTCCAAAGTGTTCTTGCTATAACTTCTCCTGGAAATTCACAAATATCTAAATACCAAATAATACCATCATCTTTATACTTTTCTATAAAATCTTTAGTTTTATCAAATCTTGTACCAAACAAATCGGCAATTATATCAAGACATCCTCCTATTATTCTACCTTTTATGTTAATAGCATCTTCATTGTTTAAGTTTCTCCAATAGACTTTTTCAGTAAGTTCATATGGTTCTTTTCCTGTTATATAATCTTTAAATCCTTTTTCATATTTAGAAAAACTTGTTTGTTCTATGATATTACCCTTTAATATTTCTAAATTATTCTCTAATGATTCATGCCAAGGCTCCATTCCAAAGCATCCAAAATTATCAGCATAGATAGTGGCGATATCTAAGTTAGTTGTAATTGTAAATAATAGTCCTGTTGGGTCAGAATTTCCTTGTAACCATTTAGGATTATCTTTAATAACATTAAAGTTTAACTCACTTAGCATTTCGACTAAAAAGTCTCCGCCACTTGCGCATATAATTGCTTTAACATCTTTATCTTCATAAAGTTCTTCTAGTTCTCTTGCTCTTTCTTTACTAGTACTACTTCTGCCTTTGATACTACATCTAACATTAGGTGTTTCTTTTATATTGAAGCCACGACTATTAAAGTTTTTAATAGCATTATCTAATCTTTTAAGTTTAACTTCATCAGTAATTCCATCTGAAGGTGCAGTTACACCAATAGTATCTTTTTCTTTTAGAAATTCTGGATAAATCATAAGTCCTCCTCTTTCCATGGCATTATTGTTAACTTAGGCCAGTTCTTTTTCCATTTATTTACTTTTCTTATATAATCCTCTTCTGTAAAGTCTATTTTTACTGGTCTTATTATCATATTAAATAAATCATTAAGGCCATAGGGAGCATCTACTATTAAGTTATTATCTTCTAGTCTTACTCCAATACATGTTATAGTTGTTCCCCATCTTGCAATAGCATCTTCTAAACTTGTATATGGTTTTCTACTAGCATTATATTTTTTATTGTACCAAAGATGAACTCTCGCTTCATTTTTTATATCAATATCTATATCTAAGTCTTTTAAAATGTTTTTAACATATTTAATAACTATATCTTCTTTTTCATAAGAAGTATCTTCATCATAATAAACAATATCATAATCATTTATATTTGCATCTATTCTAAAACCATGAAGATAGTTAAAGACTGTTTGATTGATACATCCTGCTCCTACATAATAGTTTTTTAAATTAGATTTTTCTAAACGTTTTAATACTTCTTTTAAAGTTTCATTTTTATATAGTATTTCTTCTAATTCCTTTAATTGTTCATTTAAATTTTTACTTTCCATAGTACTCCTTAATGTCTTATCTTATGAATTAATTTTATTAAGTAATAGATAGGTGATGTCTTTATTTCGAATTCACCAATTAACTCTTCTATATAGCCATTGAAACCTGTTTTAAATTCATAGATACCATAGTCTTTATCATTTTTATCATCAAAAGTATTAGGTATTCCATAAAAATTATATCTATCATAACCATTATCAATAGCATATTTAATCATTTCCCACTGAATTAAGTACTGTGAATTATAAGATAAGAATTCTTCATAGTTACCACTAGATAGATATATTACTTCTCTCTTAGTCATTATAAACATAGAACCTGATAAAGTGATAACATCTCCATACTTTTCTCTTTCTTCTTTGGCAAGATTTATCTTTTTATCAAGACCATTAATAGTCTCATCTAAAGCTTTTCTTTTACCATCATTATTTTTATTATCACTTAGTTTATTTTTCTTATCTATATTAGATTTCTTCTCTTTCTCTAACATTTTAATATATTTAGATAAATCTAGTTTAGTAACTAAATATTTTATTTCATTTTTCTTACTAAATAAATCATACATATTTTGATAATAGTTTATATTTCTAATATCAAAGCCTTTTCTTGAACCTGTACTTTGCATTATTTTATAAAATTCATCTAAGTCATCTTTTGTTAACTCTACTATCTCTACACCATTTTTAATATTTTTTCTAATCAAGTTTCTAGTATGAGGTTTCATATTTTTCATTATCTCATCTTCTGTTTTATCTTTGGTGTCTAGAGCATACATATAGGTTACTTGTTCTCTATCATCATAGGGAACACTAGTAAATCCTGCCTTAAGAATTGTATTTACAATATTTGTATTATCATAACCGTCTTTAATTATTTCTCCTTTACCATTACGTTCTTTGTAAGGTACATAAGGGTCTATTCTTAGAACGTAACCATTATGTTTTTTGACGAAATCTGTTAGTAGTTTTAAAAATGTTGATAGCGTCTTTTCATCAGTATAGTCTACTAAAGGTCCTCGTGGGGCA
This sequence comes from uncultured Mycoplasmatota bacterium, assembly GCA_946497955.1. Lineage (GTDB taxonomy): Bacteria > Bacillota_I > Bacilli_A > RF39 > UBA660 > Onthousia. The sequence goes on from CAMMMH010000007.1 coordinate 6,636, forward strand.
TAAAATTCATACTTATTAAAGTGTCTTTTCTTACCTACTAGAAGGGTCGCTCCAACTAGTTTGTCATTATCATATAGTCCTAAGTAGTAAGATGTCCAACCATTTAATTCTCTTAGTTTACCTACTTCTTCTGTTTGCATAAAAGTCCTGTAGGGACTCTTTTTTGCATAGCTTTCAAATGTCTTTACATCTATTTCTTTTAAAGTCATTTTAATTCCTCCTAAATTTACTAGTTATCTTATTTATTATTGTGCTCCCAAATACTTCTTCTATTAAATTAAATTTATGAGATACAAAGAAATATACTACTATACCAACAATGGCATAAATGGCGATAATTGGAATATTTAATAATCTTGATGAGGTGTATATTGGTATGAATAGTTTTAATACGAAAAGTACTGCTAGCATAGCGATATCTGCTAATATTATTTTACCTAATAGTTTTACTGTTGGCATGTAACTTACACCACATTTTCTTCTTAGGAAGATTAAGCATAAAACTATACCTACGGCATAACCTAATATCGTTGCAGTTATAGAACCATAAACAGGAACAAAGCCTAAATTATGGAAAAGATTAATAAGAGGAACATTTAAAACAAATTTAATTACTACTCCTACTACTAAAGATATTAAAACTTCTTTATAATATTTTAAGACTTGGACAATTGATACTAAGGCTGTATAAGTTGAGATTGTTAAAGCGACAAAGACAAAGTATCTAATTATAATGGCACCATATTCACTATTGTTACCATAGAATACTTCCCAAACTGGGTCTGCTAAGAATGATAGGCCTAATGTCATTGGAACTGATATGAATAGTAATACTTGTAAAGTTTGATTTATTTTATGATGAATATCTTTTTTATCTTTTTTTACCGAAGCGGATGTAAGGTTTGGAATTAAACTTACAATGATACCAGTTGAGATAGAAACAATAATCATATTTATCTTATTACCCCAAGTAGAGATTACACTCATAATGTTTTCAGCTTGGGCAGTTGTATAACCGATATCATTTACCATAGTCTTGACAATAGTTGTCATGTCAATAAAGTCATAACATGATTTAAAGACGTCAATCATAATAAAAGGTAGGGCATACCAAAATATTTTTATTAATATTTCTTTGGTTTTAATTACAGGTTCATCAACATCAAGAGCTTTCTCGTGTAATTGCTTTTTGTTATTTCTAACTTTATCTAACAAGTAGAAATAAGCGACTATGGCACCAGCGGTCGCACCAAATACAGCGATACCTACTCCTGTTTGTAAAGACAAGTGAAAAATATTGATAGCAAGGAAACTACCTGCTACTATTACTATTACTCTTGCAAACTGTTCTATTACTTGACTAATTGATGGTGGTGTTATAAATTTATGCCCTTCTAAATAACCTCTATAAATACTTAGAGTTGGTACAATAATGATAGCGGTAGCGATTACTCTTACCACCATGGTTACATCTGATAAGGTATTACCACCTTCTAGGTCTCCAAGAATAGCTTTGGCAATTGATGGAGCGAAGATGAAAAGAATGATAAAGATAGTAAAGCCCATGATAATGGCAAGTCGTCTACCTAGTTTAAAGGCTTTTTCTTTAGCATTATAATAACCTAGGGTTTGATATTCACTAATTATCTTACTAATTGCATTAGGAATACCGGCACAACTTAAAGATTGAAATAAATTATAGATTGTATAGGCATAACCATATAAGGCTCCACCTTGTCCTCCTATAATTGCATAAAATGGTATTACATAAAGCATACCTAGTATTTTACTACCTACTATTCCAAGAGTTGCGATAAAAGCTCCATTTAAAAAGGAGTTTTGTTTTAATTCTTTATTTTTCTTTGTCTTTGTTTTTGCCATTTTACGTCCTCCGATTTCTTTAAATATAATACCATATTATTGAAAAGTTTTAAAGTAACTTGTATAATTAAAGAAGATTGAGGTGATTTAATGGAACTTAGAGAATTAACAAAAAAAGAGTTTGATGGTTATGCTCTTAATCACCCCTTAGGTAGTTTTCAACAAACAAGTTCTTGGGGGAGATTTATGGAAGGAGATAAATTTCATGCTTATTATGTAGGAGGAGTTGTTAAAGAGAAAATTGTGGGAGCAAGTTTACTTCTTTCTTATGAGAGAAAAAAAGGTGAGCGAATTTTCTATGCACCCCGTGGTTTTTTAATTGATTATAAGAACGAAGAATTATTAAAGGAGTTTACGGAAGAAGTTAAAAAGTTTATAGTTGAAAAGCATGGTGTATTTTTAAAAATTGACCCTTATATTTTAGTAAGAGATAGAGATAGTGACGGAAATATAATAGATGGTGGCGTTAATAATGACTTTGTAGAAGTTAATTTATGCCATGCTAACTTTATCAGAGTTAATGATAGGATACAATCTAAATGGCTTAGTAGAATTAATTTAAAAGATAAAAATATTGATAACGTTTTTAAGAATTTTAGTCCTAAAGCAAGACAGACAGTTAGAAGAAACGAAAGACTTGGATTTAAAGTACGTGATTTTGATTTTAAATATATAGATAAGTTTATGGATATTATTAATGAGGAATCTAAAAAGTATAATACTGTTGTACCAACAAGAACTTTTTATGAGGATTTAAAACGGACTTTTGACGGAAATATTCAGTTTAAGGAAGTTTATTTTAAGAAAGATGAAGTTATTAGTAATATTGATAAGATGATTTTAGATGTTAATAAAGAGAAGGAAGTTAGAATAAATAACTATCATAATTCAAAGATGACAGAGGAATATTTTATTGATAAAGAACTTGAAGATGAAGAAGATATTAAAAGACTAGAGAGTTTAAAAGAATACTTTTCTAAATGTAGTGATGATGTTAGTATGGGTATTTATATGTTTATAACTACAAGTAATGAAGTCGTAGCATTAAATGGTGGTATAGTAGATGAATTTAATAAGTTAGATGCTTCTTATACTCTTCATTATGAAATGATTAAGTATGCAATTGATAATGGTTATAAGTATTATAATTTATATGAAATTGGTGATATTACTGATTCTAATAATAAATTAAAAAACTCATACAACTATAAAAAGAACTTTGGTGGTGAAGTTGTTGAATTAGTTGGGGAGTATGATTTAGTAATTAATCCTAAATATACTGATATGGCAAGAAAATATTTTCCAGAGTATTTAGGTGTTAAAACTATATTTAAATAGTTTTCATATCTGATACTTTGACATTTATATAGAAATATGGTATTATGTATTTGTCAAAGAAATTGGCATAAAATAAAAATGAATACATCTATTAGAATAGATGCTTTCATAAAAATAGTTTTTAAGGGCATCTAATTCCCAAAGGAATTAGATGTTATTATTATCTATAGATAAGAGAGATAATAATGAATAGCAAAATAATGATAATTATGAAAAATGATTTTTCTCGTTTATTCATATATCTTGCTCCTTTCTTTTATTTTTATTAATAAAAGAAAGCATCTAATTCCAAATAAATGTATTCATATATAGTATATCATTAAACCCGTATCTTTCATAGTACGGGTTTTCGTAAATATATTATTTGTAATCTTATATTCTAAATAAATATTCTGTTAATGCATCATAACATTCGTCTCTTTCTACTAATTTATTATTTTCTCTCATTTCATTTAATGTAGATATATTTACAAATTTAATAGCTTGTACTTCTTCTTTTTGAAATCTAATATTATTTTCGTTTATACCTATTTGTCTTAATATAAAGAAATCATAAAATTGATTTTCAATAAAATCCTCTTTAAAAACTTGTTGTTTTCTAAACGAAGTCATAAATCGAAAATCCTTCACTTCAACATTATAACCTAAACAGACAGTTACTTCTTCACTAATTTCTCTACTTGCAGCTTGTAAAGAGTCTTGTCCTGCTGAAAGATGTCCTGCTACTGATATATCCCACATATTAGCATTTTTCTCTTTGTTAGCACTTCTTTGTTGAATTAAAATTTCATTCTTTTCATTTATAATGGCTACAACAATTGCTCTATGCCATAAACCTTGTTTATGAACTTCACTACGTGGTAGAACTTTTCCTGTTTTTATGCCATTTTCATTTAAGACATCAATTAACTCTTCTTTCATAATATAACTATCTCCTTAAATATAAGTTATTGTATATAGTATATCATAAAATAGATTTAATAGTAAATTATCATAGCAGAAAAACAATATATCTGTTCTTCTCCACTAGGAAAAGAACTAATGGCATACTTAATATCTACAACTTCTCCATCTAAATCATCTAAAAACTCATTCATAGCTTTTTGTAAATCAGTTTCATCTTCATAGTCAAATATTTTTACTTTCATAGAAATATCACAGCCTTTCTACTCTATTTTAAAATACTTTATCCACAAAAATTGTGGAAAAAAGCAAAGGGAATTATCTTTTTCCACTTTGCTTGTTTAAAACTATTTTACAACGATATTTACTATTTTACCTTTAATAACAATAACCTTAACTATTTCTTTACCTTCAGTGAATCTTTTTACATTGTCTTGTTCTAAGGCTTTTTCTTTAACTACATCTTCGCTATCATTTATATTAATAGTGATAGTAGCACGAACTTTACCATTTACTTGGACTGCTATTTCTTTTTCTGTTTCTATAAGTTTAGATTCATCATAAGTAGGCCATTTTTCATAACATAATGGTTCATATCCTAAAGATTCATTTAACTCTTCGGTAATATGTGGAGCGACCGGATTTAATAGTGTTAATAATAAATGATAATCTTCTTTAGTAATACTATCTAAATCATCATAGGCATTAGTTAAAATCATTAATGAAGATATATAAGTGTTATAACTCATCCTAGAAAGTGATGAATCTATGTCTTTTATTGTCTTATTTTGTAAAACCACTAATGAATCTGTAAAGCCAGTTTTATCATTAACTTTAGATTTTAGACGTTCTACTTTATCTAAGAATCTCTTACATCCTCTTAGGGAGTCTGTACTCCATGGAACATCTTGAGTATAATCACCCATAAACATTTCATAAGTTCTAAGTGTATCAGCACCATATTCTTTTACAATATCATCTGGATTTATAACATTACCTTTACTCTTACTCATCTTTTGATTATCAGGTCCTAAAACCATACCATGACTTACTCTTGTATAAATCATTTCTTTAGATGGAACTAGGCCAATATTATATAAGAATTGAACCCAGAATCTTGCATATAGTAAATGTCTTGCTGTATGTTCCATTCCACCATTATACCAATCTACTCTCTTCCAGTATTTCATAGCATCCATTGATGCAAATTCTTTATCATTATGAGCATCCATAAATCTTAAGAAATACCAACTAGAACCAGCCCAGTTAGGCATTGTATCTGTCTCACGTTTAGCAGGACCACCACATTTTGGACAAGTTGTATTAACCCAGTCTGTTATTTTGGCAAGAGGTGACTCTCCTGTATCGGTTGGTTCATACTCGGCAACATCTGGAAGTAATAAAGGTAAGTCTTTCTCATCCATTGGTTGCCATCCACATTTTTCACAATATATCATTGGTATTGGTTCTCCCCAGAATCTTTGTCTTGAGAAAATCCAGTCTTGTAGGCGATAATTTGTTTTTTCTCTACCTAAGTTATGTTCTTTTAAGAACTCTAACATTCTTTTAATAGAGTCTTTTTTATTGGTATAACCATTTAAGAAGTCTGAGTTAACCATTTTACCATCACCAGTATAGGCTTCTTTAGAAATATCTCCTCCTTCGATTACTTCGATAATTGGAATATTATATTTCTTAGCAAAATCATAGTCTCTTTGGTCATGAGCAGGGACAGCCATAATAGCACCTGTTCCATACCCCATCATGACATAGTCGGAGATATAGACGTCAACATTTTTACCACTTACAGGATTCTTTACAGTTATACCTTCTAGTTTTACACCAGTTTTATCTTTGTTTACTTCAGTTCTTTCAAAAGCACTTTTACTTTTGGCATACTCTTGATACTCTCTTACTTCATCCATATTAGTAATGATATCTTTTAATTTTTCTAGAATTGGATGTTCTGGTGCGACTACCATGAAAGTTACACCAAACAAAGTATCACATCTAGTTGTATAGACAGTTAATTTATCATTAGTCTCTTCAATAGTAAAATCTATCTCAGCTCCTGTTGATTTACCTATCCAGTTTATTTGTCCTAATTTTACTCTATCGGCAAAGTTAGTATCATCTAAACCCTTTATTAAGTCTTCAGCATAATCACTCATTCTTAACATCCATTGTTCTTTTTCTTTTTGAACAACCTTACTTCCACATCTTTCACAGACACCACCTGCAGCATCTTCATTTGACAAAACACTTTTACATGTTGGACACCAGTTTACATCTTTCTTAGCTTTATAAGCCATACCATGTTTGTAAAATTGTAAGAACTGCCATTGTGTCCATTTATAGTATTCAGGGTCAGTTGTAGAAAATTCTCTATCCCAGTCAAATGAGAAACCTAAAGACATCATTTGTCCTTTAAAGGTTTTAATATTTTCTTTAACAGCATCTTTTGGATGAATATGATTTTTAATAGCATATTGTTCAGCAGGTGCTCCAAAAGCATCCCAACCCATAGGGAATAAAACATTATATCCTTGCATACGTTTTACTCTTGCTAAAACATCTTGAGCAGTATAACTTCTAACATGACCTACATGTAGTCCTGCTCCTGAAGGGTAAGGAAACTCTACTAAAATATAGTATGGTTCTTTATCTTTTTCTCCTGTTATAGCTTTAAAACATTTATTATTTAGCCAATAATCTTGCCATTTTTTTTCGATTTTCTCAATTTTTTCCATTTTTGCAACATCCTTTCTTCTTGTATATTCTTCCTACTATATCATAACTTACAAGTATTAAGAGCATTATTAAGACAAAACCTATTAATAATTGTAAGTAAAAACTATCTAATAATGAGACTATTGTTACTACTAGTGATATATCAAAAGCACTAACAGCACTGATTATATTTAAGAGTCTCTTATAATTTAATTTATTTATATCAAGGTTATATTTACCAATCAGGTAATTAACCTCTACAGGTTTCTTTCTTCTCTTATCTTTCTTAGCTTTTCTTACTAAGAATAATTCATAGATTATATATATGAGTAAGAAAGTCATTATAAATAATATCAATTCATCTAACATAATACTCCTCCTAACAAAAATAGATTCCTATTAACAAGAACGAGCTAAACCCGTGGTACCATCTTGCTTCATAGAAATCTATGCACTTTTAAAGTTATATCGGACTTATCCGTAAATGTTTAAGGTTATCAAGTTCAAAAAGCTATTATGTTTGTTTCCACCACCCACAAACTCTCTATTAAAATAGGTCTTTTTTACTACTACAACCACATTTAAAATCTAGTATTATTATACAAAATATTAAAGCTTAATGCAACTACTTTTTGTTAATACTATACGTCTTTTCTCTGTAAATTCTATCAGTATGAACAATAGAATTACATATTGGAAGCATATCTTGTTTTGAAAGATAACAAAGACTAGAAGACTTTCTGTTAAAAGTAAGAAACATTGTAATTATCTTATTAGTATTAGGAATCGTTGCCACCCTAAAAAAGTTTAAACTTAAACCAGTTTCACTTCTACCAATATCTTTAAAATAAAATATATAGGTATCTGAGAAGTCCCACTTAAGTTTTATTTCTCTTTTTTCAAATTCTATATTTCTAGTAGCTACTAAAAATAGTTCTTCTAAATCATAATGACTATAAAATATAGAACTAGTATTTTCATTAGGATTATTATTAGGACTAGTATGTCTTAATTCAATATGTTCTAAGGCCCTATTATAATCGTATTTTACATATTGCTGTTCTTTATAATCTAACTCTTTAGGTATTTCTATTCTTTTACTTACAAATAATTTTAGAAATACTTGTACTCTTTTTAAATATTGTGATGCTTTTTTTAAATCTTTTTCTTTCTTTAAATCTTGGAAGTTTCTATTTTTACTTTTCTTCCATAAATTGTATAATTTATCATATTTTTCTAACTTAATATAGACTTCTGAAAGTGATTTAAACACACAAAAGTAATTAGAATCTTGTCCTTTTAATATCTCTAATGCTTCCTTTAGTTTTCCTCTTTGTGTGTAAATGTTAGCAAGAGTACTTGATATTTCTGGGTCATTATTAAAATCAAGATATCCTTTGAGTAAAGCTTCTGCTTTATTTATATCTCCATTTTCAATACTTTCTTTTGCTTCTTTTAAAATTGTCATTTTTATATTATGTTCCATAGCTCTTCTCCATTTTAATCATTGTAGTACATAATGGAGAGATGAGCAAGTGGAAATTATAGGCAAATAATGACATTATTTTGTTTTCTTCTTTAATTTTTTAGAAAATACTACATCTACTGCATTACCACACATAAGTCCAATATAAGCCCCTACTGCTGTCATTAAAATCCAAAAAGTTGTATCTTTTATATTAGTTTCTCTACTTTCTCTTACCTTTATTACACTATTATAATTGATAGTTTTAATACTTATTTCTTCTAGAATATTTTCATAACTTGCAGGTAATTTGCTAGTTTCTATTTGATATTCATCAGTATCATTAAAATTATTTATTGCTAATAGTGAATTACCATTCTCAAATTGATTTTGTTTTATAGTTATTTCTTCATCTGTTAAACTACCATTTGTAAAGCCATATACATCTACATCATAAATATCTCTTGATGGTGTATAGCTTTTTACTTCTAATTCATTCATTTCTTCTATTTCATTAGACGTAAAAAAATCTGAAGTTGGGTTTAGTCTTGTTAAACCATCTGTTGTTCTAATAGTTGTATCTGTGGTTACCCCATAAGTATTGATATAATCTCTTATAAATGGTTTCTTATCGCTGAGAGCAAAAACTGCTCCTCCTACTATTAAGCCTCCTGTGACAGCTCCTATTGTTAAGTTTCTAACATATTTATTTTTTCCTTGCATACTACTTCCTCCTCGTGATATTTTTTATTATAACACTTTTTCTTTTATTATCAACAAAAAAGAGACATTATTTTGTCTCTTCTTTAGTTTCTTCATCTACTAATTTAATGATAGCAAGTAATGCTCCATCTCCACGACGTTCACCAAGTTTTAAAATCTGTGTATATCCACCATTTCTACTTGCATAACGTGGAGCTAGTTCATTAAATATTTTATTTACAACAGCTTTATCATTGTGAAGAAAAGCTAGGGCTCTACGACGACTACCAAGATCTCCCTTCTTACCATAAGTAATCATTTTATCAACAGCTTTTCTAACTTCTTTAGCTCTTGTTTCTGTAGTTGTTATTTGGCCATTCATAATTACTTGTTTAGTAAGAGTTGCTAACATACTTCTTCTGTGTTTATTATCAACGCCTAATTTTCTATATGCCATAAGTTTACCTCCTTAATCATCATCTCTTAGGTCAAGCCCTAATTCTTTGATTTTATCTAATACTTCTTTTAATGATTTCTTTCCTAAGTTACGGATTTTCATCATATCGTTTTCACTCTTGTTAACTAAGTCTTGTAGAGTATGAACACCTGCTCTTTTTAAGCAGTTATATGCTCTTACTGAGAAGTCTAAATCTTCAATAGATGTCTCTAATGCTTTAGTCTTAGGGTCTTCAGTTTTCTCTATCATCATACCACTTACATTAGAAATATCACTTAATTCTGTAACTAGTTTAAAGTGTTCAATTAAGATTTTAGCAGCTAGGGCGATAGACTCTTCTGGTTTAATAGAACCATTAGTCCATACTTCCATTACTAATTTGTCATAACTTTCATCTTGTCCAACTCTAGCACTTTCTACTTCATATGAAACTCGCTCAATTGGAGAATAGATAGCATCCATAGCAATAAAGCCATTTTTCTTATCATCTTCTTTTAGATTAGAGTCTTCACTCTTAACATAACCACGACCATTAGTAACAATCATAGTCATATTTAAAGAACCGCCTTTAGCAAGATTTGCAATTACATGGTCTTTATTGATTATTTCAATATCGCTATCTGCTTCAATATCTCCTGCTGTTACTACTCCTTCTCCAACTTTATTAAGAGTAATTATTTTTGTATCTTCTGTATGATTCTTAACAACTACTCCTTTTAGGTTAAGAATAATTGTAGTTACATCTTCGATAACTCCATCCATTGTTTGGAATTCATGTAGTACACCATCAATTTTAACAGCACTAATTGCACTACCTGGTAATGATGATAACATTACTCTTCTTAAAGCATTTCCTAAAGTTGTACCAAAACCTCTTTCTAGGGGTTCTAGTTCAAATTTTCCATAGAAATTATTTTCTACATAATCAGTAATTTTATAAACTGGTTTTTCAAATTCTATCAATTTATTAACCTCCCTTTTATTATCCACGAGGACGCTTTGGTGGACGGCATCCATTATGTGGAATTGGTGTAACATCTGTAATTCCTGTTACTTCAAGACCTGCTGTTTGAAGTGATCTAATTGCTGTTTCTCTTCCTGGTCCTAATCCTTTAACAAAAACTTCTACTTTACGCATTCCCATATCGAAAGCCGCTTTACCAGCTTGTTCTGCGGCCATTCCTGCTGCGAATGGTGTTGATTTCTTACTTCCTTTAAATCCTAAAGCACCAGCTGATGCCCAACTTATTGTGTTACCTTCTTTATCAGTTATAGTAACGATTGTATTATTGAAAGTTGCACCAATATGTACTACACCTTCAGGTACATTCTTTTTAACTTTTCTTTTTCTTGTTTTATAAGCCATAATAACCTCCTAACTACTTTTTCTTGTTAGCTACTACTTTACCTCTACCCTTACGAGTACGAGCGTTTCTATTTGTTCTTTGACCTCTTACAGGTAAACCTTTTTTATGACGAGTTCCCTCATATGAATTAATTTCCATTTTAGTTTTAATATTCATACTAACTTCACGACGTAGGTCACCTTCAGTTGGATGTTTATTAATTTCATCTCTTAAGGCGATTAATTCATCTTGAGTTAAATCTCCTGCTTTTTTAGTTGGGTCTACTTTAGCATTTTTACAGATTTTTTTAGCTAAACTTCTACCAATACCATAGATATATGTAAGTGATATACATATATGCTTGTCATTTGGAATATCTACACCTTTAATACGTGCCATAACTTCTCCTCCTTATTAACCTTGTACTTGTTTGTGTTTTGGATTTTCACAAATTACTCTGATTTTACCTTTTCTTCTTACTATTTTGCATTTTGGGCAAATTTTCTTAACACTTGCTCTTACTTTCATTTTTATCCCTCCTATTATTTACGATAGGTAATACGCCCACGTGTTAAATCATAAGGTGATAGTTCTAACATAACGGTATCCCCCGGTAAGATGCGAATGTAGTTCATTCGTATTTTACCAGAAACGTGAGCTTCTACTATATGTCCGTTTTCTAGTTGTACTTTGAACTTACCACCTGGTATAATTTCTAGGACTTTACCTTCAACTTCAATAACATCATCTTTAGCCATTAAACATCATCTCCTGTTAATATAATAACTCCTTCATTAGTAATTGCAATTGTATGTTCAAAATGTGCTGATAATGAAGAGTCAACGGTTACAACGGTCCAGTCATTATCTTCTACATAGATATCTGGACTTCCTAAAGTTAACATTGGTTCAATGGCAATAACCATGCCATCTCTAATTTTAGGTCCTGTTCCTTTAGTACCATAGTTTGGAACATCAGGGGCTTCATGAACACTAGTTCCTACCCCATGTCCTACTAATTCTTTTACGACACCTAAGTTATGTTCTTTAGCATATTTTTCTATTGCATAACCGATATCGCCGATTCTATTACCGACTTTCGCTTGTTTAATACCTTCATATAAAGCTTTTTCTGTATGTTCTAATAGGTATTTAGCATCATCACTAACTTCTCCTACTGTATAAGTCCAAGCAGAATCACCATGATATCCTTTATAACAAGCGCCTATATCTATTGATATTATATCTCCATCTTGAAGTACTCTTTCTCCAGGAAAGCCATGAACAACCTCATCATTAATACTTATACAAAGTGTAGAAGGAAAACCTTCGTATCCTTTAAATGAAGGAGTCGCTCCTTTACTTCTAATGAATTTTTCGGCAAGAGAATCTAACTCTTTTGTTTTGATACCAGCTTTAATATAGGGACGTAAATACTGATGTGTAAGATAGACAATATGTCCAGCTTCTTTTAATAATTCAATTTCTCTTTTACTTTTTAGAGTAATCATTATTTACATCCCCTTTTTTAAAACTGCATCTATTTTCTTAGAAACTTCCTCAACTGAGTTATTTCCATTGATTACATATAATATACCTTTTTTAGCATAATAGTCAAGTAGTGGTTTAGTTTTTTCTATATATAAATTATATCTATTTTTAAATGAAGTTATGTTATCATCATTTCTTTGATATAATTTACCTCCACACTTATCACATATTGACTCTTGTTTAGGTTTTTCATTATCAGAATTTAGATTATAAACACTTCCACAGTCTTTACATATTCTTCTTCCTGTTATTCTTTTTTCAAGTGTCTCTTCATCTATATTTAGTTCTATGACATAGCCTAACTCTTGATTAAGACTATTAAGTATCTCATCATATTTATAGGCTTGTTCGATATTTCTTGGAAAACCATCTAAGATATAACCATTCTTACAATCATCTTGTGATAAACGGTTCTTTAGAAGTTCATAAGTAACTTCATCTTTTACTAGACCTCCACTACTTAATACTTCAGAAATATATCTACCTAATTCAGTATCTCTTTTCGCTGCTTCTCTTAAGATGTCTCCTGTAGAGATATGAGGTAAGTTATATCTCTTTTCTAAAATAGCACTTTGTGTCCCCTTACCAGCAGCGGGTGGGGCGATAAAAATTATGTTTTTCATCTTCTACTATAACCCTTCTTATAATTTCTAGAAAGAAGACTTCCTTCTATTTGTTTATAAGTTTCTAGAGCAACTCCTACAACAATTAGTAATCCTGTACCTCCAATACTAACACTTGTTGGTAAGCTTGTCACATTTGAGAATATTATTGGTAAGGCTACGATAATTGCAAGGAATACTGAGCCTAGACAAGTTATTCTTGTTAATACTTTTGACAAGTAAGTTTTAGTTTCATTACCTGGTCTTATTCCAGGAATGTATCCTCCACTTTCTTGAAGATTTTTAGCAAAGTCTTCTGGTTTGAAAACCATATAAGTATATACAAATCCAAATAGGAATATAAATATTACATAGATTATAAATCCTACAGGTGTTGTATATGTTAAATAGTTTTGAACGAAAAGACTAAAACTTTCATTATTTATTAAGCCTGCGATAATTCCTGGAATTGCCATTAAACTTGATGCGAATATCACAGGTACAACCCCAGCGGTATTTACTTTAATTGGAACATAAGATGCGCTTTGTCCATATGTTGTTGATTTATTAGCATATTGAATTGGAACTTTTCTCTCTGCCATCTGTACGAAGATAACTCCAACGATGATAGCAAAGTAGATTATTGCAAATAGGATAAATTTAACTATTCCTAATGTTATTTCTTGAGCAGTACCATCAAATACTACTAATCCCTGGAAGGCATCAATAAACATCCCGGGTAGTGTGGCAATAATTCCTGCCATGATTATTAGACTTAAACCATTACCTATACCTTTTCTTGTAATTTGATCTCCTAACCAAAGTAGGAATGCTGTACCTGCTGTTAGTACTACTGATATATATAAGTATTCACTAGCACTTGCAGTTCTACCTAAGAACATAAATGAGAAGGCATAACCTTGTATAAAGGCAAATAGTATTCCCATATATCTTGAATAGGTATTTATTTTTTGTCTACCTACATGTCCTTGTTTATTTAATTCTTGGAAATAAGGAATTAGCTCTCCTAATAGTTGCATAACAATCGTTGCTGTGATATAAGGCATAACACCTAAAGCAAAGATTGAAAAGTTTTGCAAAGCTCCTCCACCCATAGTATTAACTAATTCTAGGAAACCTAGGTTACTAGTAATACTATCTGTTCCAGGAACTTGGATAGTTGTTCCAATTATAAATATTGCTAATGCTACTAAAGTAAAACCAATTCTTTTTAATAAATCTCTATTTGTAGGCTTAAATAATTGCTTCAATAGAGGCATCTTAGATCACCTCGGCTTTACTTCCTGATTCTTCTATTTTTCTTAGGGCACTACTTGAAAATCTGTGAGCTTGGATAGTTATTTTCTTTTCAAGTGTACCATTTCCTAATACTTTAATTCCATTAAGTTGTTTTTTAACAATTCCTCTTTCTTTAAGTAATGCTGGTGTAACAACATCGCCATCATTAAAGACATTTAAATCTCCGACATTGATAACTGCATATACTGTTTTAAAATCATGATTACTAAATCCTCTTTTTGGAAGGCGTCTATATAGTGGTAATTGTCCACCTTCGAATACTGGTGAAACTCCGCCACCACTACGAGCGTTTTGTCCTTTTTGTCCACGTCCAGATGTTTTACCAAGTCCTGAACCTCTTCCACGTCCTACTATCTTTTTACGGAAAGTAGCACCTTCATTTTTCTTTAATTCATGTAACTTCATTATCCTAAAATCTCCTCTACACTTTTACCACGAAGTTTTGCAACTTCTTCAGCAGTTTTAATACTCTTAAGACCATTTATAGCAGCATTTGCCATATTTAGTTTAGTTCTAGCTCCAAGAGATTTTGATACAACATCACGAACTCCAGCTAGTTCAAGGACAGCTCTTACACTACCTCCAGCAATGATACCAGTACCTTCTTTAGCTGGTTTTAACATTACTCTAGCAGCTCCACTTACTCCTATTACTTCATGAGCAATAGTTCTTCCATTTATTAAATCTATAGTAATCATATTCTTATTAGCATCTTGAATTGCTTTCTTAATAGCATCTGGTACTTCAAAAGCTTTACCTGTACCGATACCAACATGTCCTTTACGATCTCCAACAACAACAACTGCTGAAAAACGACGTTGACGTCCACCTTTAGTAACTTTAACTACACTTTTAAGTTGAACGACTAGTTCTTCGAATTGTTTTTCTTTGGCATCGTTTTTTTGTCTTTGCATATTTACCCTCCTTAGAACTCTAGTCCATTTTCACGTGCAGCATCTGCTAATGCTTTAACACGTCCATGATAAAGATATCCACCTCTATCAAATACTACTTTTTTAATGCCAGCTTTTTCACATTTTTTAGCGATACTAGCACCTACAGCAGTAGCTGCTTCAATGTTTGATTTATTCTTTAAATTTAAATCTTTATCTCTAGAAGAAGCAGATACTAAAGTAGTAGAACTCTCATCATCAATAACTTGTGCATAGATTGCAGTGTTTGATCTAAATACATTTAATCTTGGAACTGCACTTGTTCCACTTAAATGAGTTCTAATTCTAGCATGACGAACTTCTCTCATGCTATTTCTTGACTTTTTACTAATCATATATTTCTCTCCTTCCTACTAGCTTAAGCAGCTTTCTTTCCTTCTTTACGTCTAATATGTTCATCTTTATAGCGAATACCTTTACCTTTATATGGTTCAGGACGACGTACTTTTCTTATATTAGCAGCAAATTCACCAACTAAGGCTTTATCAATACCTTTAACAGTTATTTCTGTATTAGATTGTGCTTCTACAGTAAGCCCTTCAGGTATAGTCATTTCTACAGGATGAGAATAACCTGCATTAATAGTTAATTTTTTACCACTTACATTGAAACGATATCCAACACCTACTATTTCTAGTCCCTTCTCATATCCTTTAGTTACACCTGTAATCATATTTTGAAGAAGTGCATTCATTGTTCCATGCATTGCTTTTACTGCATCGCTTACTCTTGTTAATGTTATTTCA
This sequence comes from uncultured Mycoplasmatota bacterium, assembly GCA_946497955.1. Taxonomy (GTDB): domain Bacteria; phylum Bacillota_I; class Bacilli_A; order RF39; family UBA660; genus Onthousia. The sequence continues at coordinate 22,629 of CAMMMH010000007.1, forward strand.
TTATCTTTTTGTTCCATGCTAATTCCTTTTAGCATTTTTTGGCTCAAGCTTCCCTTTGGGCCAGTAACTGTTACGATTCCGTTTTCTTCTTTAACTGTTACTCCTGCGGGAACTTCAATTTTACGATTTCCAATACGGCTCATTCAAAACACCTCCTTTTACCATACATAAGCTAAGACTTCGCCACCAAGTTTTTGTTTTCTAGCTTCTTTATCTGTCATAATTCCCTTAGATGTAGAAATGATTGCAATTCCTAGTCCATTTAATACTCTTGGAACTTCATCATTTTTAGCATATACTCTAAGTCCTGGTTTAGAAATTCTCTTTAAGCCTGTTATTACTCTTTCTTTGTTTTCACCATATTTTAATGTTAGAACAATTGTACCTTGTACATCGTTTTTCTCTAACTTGTAATCTTTAATAAATCCTTCTTCTTTTAAAATTCTTGCTATTTCTAATTTTAATTTTGATGAAGGAACTTTTACTTCTTCATAACGCATAGCATTAGCATTACGAATACGAGTTAACATATCTGCAATTGTATCTGTAACTACAGCCATCTTTTTTCCTCCTTTTCTTTACCAGTCTTTACCAACTTGATTTTTTAACGCCTGGTATTTGTCCTTTATAAGCCAATTCACGGAAGCAAATACGGCAGATTCCAAATTTACTCATAACTGCATGTGGTCTGCCACAACGTGAACAACGAGTGTATTCACGTACTTTGTATTTTGGCTTTCTACTTTGTTTTACAACCATACTTTTTCTTGCCATCTTTTTCCCTCCATTACTTTCTAAAAGGAAGTCCTAAACCTTTTAATAGGTCATAAGCTTCTTCATTAGTTTTAGCAGTTGTTACGAATATTATATCCATACCACGTACTTTTACTATTTCATCATAGTTTATTTCACTAAAGATTAATTGTTCTTTAATGCCTAATGTATAGTTACCACGACCATCGAAAGATTTTGGATTAACTCCTCTAAAATCACGAACTTGTGGAAGTGAGATAGAAATTAGTTTATCAACAAAGTTATACATGTTATCACTTCTAAGTGTTACTTTACAACCTATCTTTTGTCCTTCTCTAATCTTGAAACCAGCGATTGATTTCTTTGCTTTTGTAACTACTGGTTTTTGTCCTGAGATTTTTTCAAGGTCTGATACTGCTGCATCTAATAGTTTAGAATTTGTAGTAGCATCTCCAACACCCATATTGATAACAACTTTTTCTAGTTTTGGTACTTCCATTATTGATTTATAACCATATTTACTCATAAGAGCTGGAACTACTTCTTTATTATACTTTTCTTTTAATGTCATTTATGTAACCTCCTTCCACTAATCTAGTACTTCTTTAGATTTTGTACTTATTCTTACTTTTTTTCCATTTTTGTCTGTTGTATGTCCGATTCTTGTGCCTTTTTTAGTCTTAGGATCAATTATCATTACATTAGAGGCATCAATAGGTGCTTCTATTTCTAGAATTCCTCCTGAATTGTTTCCTGTAGGTTTTTGATGCTTTTTAACAATATGTACTCCTTCTACAATAACTTTATTTTCGCTTCTAAGTGTTCTGATGATTTTTCCTTCTTTACCTTTATCAGCACCGCTTATAACAACGACTTTATCTCCAACTTTTAACTTCATAACTTTCCTCCTTATAGTACTTCTTTCGCAAGACTTACTATCTTCATATAGTCTTTATCACGAAGTTCACGTGCTACTGGACCAAAGACACGAGTTCCGACTGGACTTTTATCATCTCTAATGATTACGCATGCGTTATCATCAAATTTGATATAACTACCATCTTCACGTCTTACTCCTCTTTTACTTCTTACTATTACAGCTTTTACAACTTTACCTTTAGGAAGTGGTGAATTTGGTATAGCATTTTTAACGGTTCCAACAACTACATCTCCGATATTTCCAGTTTTAACATGACTTCCTCCTAGCACTCTGATTACTAATAATTCACGTGCTCCTGAGTTGTCTGCAACTTTTAATCTACTTTCTTGTTGTAACATAGATTATCCTCCTTTACCTTAAGAGTTATAGAATAACTGCTTCTTTTACGATTTCTTTTAAGTAGAAATGTTTAGTTTTAGAAATAGGTTTAGTTTCAACTATTCTAACTACATCTCCTACTTTTGCTTTATTTGTTTCATCGTGTACACTGTATTTTTTAGATGATTTAACTCTTTTGTGATATTTTGGGTGCATTTTATGTGTTTCAACTAAAACTGTAATAGTTTTATTGTTTTTTGTACTAACAACTTTACCAACTAATTCATGTGTCATTTTCTTTTCCATAACTTACCTCCTAATCAACCTTTTCTTCTTTCTCACGTTCTTTTAAAACGGTTTTTAGTCTTGCTACTTGGTGTCTTAATTCTCTTAGTCTAGAAGGTTTTTCTAGGTTACCCATTGCGCCACTAAATCTTAAGTTGAATAGTTCTTCTTTAGATTCTTTTAGTTTAGCATTGATTTCTTCATTTGATAATTCTCTAATTTCTTTAACCTTCATTTTCGACACCTCTACTTTCTTTCTTTACAAATTTGCAAGTTATTGGTAATTTATGGCTTGCTAGTCTTAATGCTTCACGAGCTACTTCTTCAGAAACACCTGCTACTTCAAACATGATTTTTCCTTCTTTAACTACTGCTACCCATTCTTCAACATTACCTTTACCTTTACCTTGACGAGTACCGATAGGTTTTTTAGTTAGTGGCATGTGTGGGAATATATTGATCCATACTTTACCACCACGTTTCATATAACGAGTCATGGCAACACGAGCTGCTTCGATTTGATTTGCTGTAATCCATGCTCCTTCTTTAGCTTGTAATCCATACTCACCAAAGTGTAATTCACGATTACCTCTTGATTTGCCTTCGTAAGGTAATCTGTGAACACGACGATATTTAGTTCTTGATGGTATTAACACTCTAATTACCTCCTTTAGCTTTTCTTTCTTTTACTTCTTTAGTATCTTTACTTACTTTATTCTTTGATGGTAGGATTTCACCTTTGTAAATCCATACTTTTACACCAATTTTACCATATGTTGTATCTGCTTCACTTGTAGCATAATCAACATCTGCTCTTAATGTATGTAGTGGGATAGTTCCTTCTGTATATCCTTCGCTACGAGCCATATCAGCACCACCTAAACGTCCTGATACTTTTGTTTTGATACCTTTAGCTCCTGCTTTCATAGCATTTCTAATTGCACGTTTTTGAGCCATTCTAAATGATGCTCTATTTGTAATTTGACTTGCAATTGAATCTGCAACTAATTGTGCATTAAGGTCAGCTTTTTTGATATCAACTATTGATATTTGAATATTTTCACCAACGACTTTTGATAGTTTATCCTTAAGTTTTGTAATTTCTTCCCCACCGCGACCGATGATAACACCTGGACGTGATGTATGGATAGAAACTTCACATTTCTTTGGAGTTCTTTCTATTTCGACTTTGGCAATTCCTGCATTTTTAAGATTTTTTTCAAGGTATTCTCTAATTTTAATATCATTTACTAATGTCTTAGATACTTCACCTTTAGGAGCATACCATTTAGCTTCCCAATCTTTGTTGATGCCAAGTCTTAGTCCGTTTGGATTAACTTTTTGTCCCATTATAGTTCCTCCTTATTATTTTGTAGCTTCAGCCACTGTTATTACGATGTGACTTGTTCTTTTATCTTTATGTCCGATGCGGCCACGTGAGTCAAATAATACTCTTTTCATTACTGGACCAGCATCTACACGTGCTTCCTTTACATATAAATTGTTAGCATCCATACCGTTATTATTTACGGCATTGGCAACTGCTGAATTTAAAACTTTCTTAGTAAGGATAGCAGCTTTTTTATTTGTATTTTCTAATATTGCTAGAGCATCACTTACTTTTTTACCACGAATAATATCGATTACTAAACGAGCTTTGATAGGTGATATTCTTTGCATTTTAGCGATTGCTTTTGCTTCCATTTTCTAACTCCTCCTAGTTTTATTATTTTTTGTCAGAGCCATGTCCACCATTTTTACGAGTTAAAGCAAATTCTCCTAATTTGTGTCCAACCATGTCTTCAGTAACATAAACGGGGATAAATTCTTTACCGTTATGAACTGCAAAGGTGTGGCCGATAAATTCAGGAAAGATAGTAGAACGGCGTGACCAAGTTTTAATTACTTCTTTTTTTCCAGTTTCATTTAATTTTTGAACCTTTTTTAATAGTCTTGGAAAAACATAAGGTCCTTTTTTTAAACTTCTAGCCATATTTTATCCTCCTATTTACTATTACGACGACGTACAATAAATTTGTCTGTCTTTTTATTATTTCTTGTTTTATATCCAAGAGCAGGTTTACCCCATGGAGTAAGAGGTGCCTTACGTCCAACTGGAGCACGTCCTTCACCACCACCATGTGGATGGTCATTAGGGTTCATAACAGAACCACGAACTGTTGGGCGAATTCCCATATGACGTTTACGTCCTGCTTTACCAAGTTTAACTAAGCTAGCATCTTCGTTACCAACAACACCAACTGTAGCCATACAAGTACCAAGTACTTTTCTTTGTTCTCCACTTGATAATCTAATCATTACATATTTACCTTCACGTCCAAGAATTTGAGCAGAACTACCAGCACTTCTTGCTAAAGCTGCTCCTTTACCTGGGCGAAGTTCAATGTTATGAATAACAGTACCTACTGGAATATTCATAATAGGAAGAGCATTTCCTACTTTGATATCTACGTTTTCACCACTTATTACTTTATCTCCTACTTTTAAGTTTTTAGGAGCGATGATATATCTTTTCTCACCATCCATATAGTTAATTAATGCAATGTTTGCAGTTCTATTTGGATCGTATTCTATGCTTGCTACAACACCAGCGATATCTTTCTTATCTCTTTTAAAGTCGATAATACGATATTTTCTCTTAACTCCGCCACCTTGATGACGAACAGTTATTTTTCCTTGATTATTACGTCCAGAGTTTTTCTTAAGTGTTACGGTTAAGCTTTTCTCTGGAGTAGATTTAGTAATCTCTTCATTTGTTAGAGTACTCATTCCTCTACGTCCTGGTGTAGTAGGTTTATAATTTCTTATTGCCATATTTTAGTTCCTCCTTCTAACCAAGATCAATTTGTTCACCATCAGCTAGAGTTACAATAGCTTTCTTATATCTATTTGTAAGTCCAGTATAGCGACCAACTCTTCTTTTTTTAGGTTTAACATTTAATGTTCTTATTTCTTTTACATGTACTTTAAAGATTTTTTCAATAGCTTGTTTAATTTCAATTTTATTAGCTTTAGAAGAAACCTTAAATACATATTGATTTTTCTCTCCTAGAGCTCCACTTTTTTCTGTGATAACAGGAGCTTTAATTATTTCTAAGTATTTAGTATCCATTATTTAAGAGCCTCCTCTATCTTTTTAATAGCTTCACTTGTAAAGACTACTACATCAGAGTTAACTAAGTCTAAAACATTTAATTCATTAGCTGCTATTAAGGCAACATTTGGAATGTTTCTAGATGCTAATATTACATTTTCTGTAAAGTCATCTACTACAAATAGTACTTTTTTATCAGCTACTTTTAATGTATTTAATAAAGTCATCATTTCTTTTGTTTTTGGAGTAGTAAATGATAACTCTTCCATAACGATTACTTCATTATCATTAAACTTATGACTTAAAGCACTCTTTAATGCTAATCTTCTTTCTTTACGATTTTGTTTCTTACTGTAATCTCTTGGTACTGGAGTTCCATATCTTCCTCCACCTACCCATTGTACAGCTCTTATTGAACCTTGACGTGCATGTCCAGTTCCTTTTTGTCTCCAAGGTTTACGTCCTCCACCGCTAACTTCTGAACGGTTTTTAGTAGAGTGTGTTCCTTGTCTTAATGATGCTCTTGCTAAAATAATTGCATCATATAATACTTTATCATTTGGGGTAATAGAAAATATTTCTTCATTTAATTTTAATTCATTTACTTTTTCACCTTTAAGATTTAAAAGATCTATCTTTTTCATACTTTTTTCCTCCTTTCACTACGCTTTAATAAATTTAATTATAGGTAGTGATGATTATTCGTTTGTTTCTTCGCTAGACTCAGTATTTGTAGCTTCTTCTACTACTTCTTCAGTATTAGTATTTTCTTCTACTTCTGTAGTAGTTTCTGCTTCTTTCATCTCTTCATAAGTGATTAAGTCTTTAGCAGTGTTTTTCTTACCTGGTTTCTTTACAGCTGTTTTAATTACAACTAATCCTTCTTTTGGTCCAGGAACATTACCTTTAATTAAAATTACATTATTTTCTAAGTCTACTGCTACGATTTCAAGATTTTGAACAGTAGAGTTTACATTACCCATTTGTCCTGGTAATTTCTTACCTTTTAATACGTGCATTGGTCTCATTGTTCCAAGAGATCCTACTCCACGATGATATTGTGAACCATGTCCCATAGGTCCACGACTTTGATTGTGACGTTTAATTACACCTTGGAAACCTTTTCCTTTGCTAACTCCACTAACGTCTACAATTTCGCCAGCTTCGAATACGCTAGCATCTAATACTTGTCCTAAAGTGTAATCAGCTACATTTACGCCTTTTATTTCTCTTAAGAAGCGCTTAGGTTCAGTATTAGCTTTAGTGGTATGACCCATCTTTGGTTTGTTACTTAGTTTTTCTCTAACTGTTTTATAACCTAATTGGATTGCTTCATAACCATCTGTTTCATTAGTTTTGATTTGTGTAACAACATTAGGTTCAACTTCTACAACAGTTACAGGAATAAGCTTACCATCAGTAGTGAATACTTGAGTCATTCCTTTTTTTGTACCTAAGATTCCTTTCATTTTCATTTCCTCCTATTTTAGATTGTTTTGATTTTGATATCGACACCACTTGGTAAATCAAGATGAGCTAGAGCATCAATCGTTTCTTTACTTGGGTTCTTAATGTCAATTAATCTCTTGTGTGTTCTTCTTTCGAATTGTTCACGGCTATCTTTATCTTTGTGAACAGCTCTTAAAATTGTGAATTTTTCAATTTCTGTTGGTAGAGGTACAGGTCCAACTATATCTCCTCCAGTTCTTTTAATTGTTTCAACAATTTTAGTTACAGCATTGTCAAGTATCTTATGATCATATGCTTTTAACTTAATACGAATCTTTTGTGTTGACACTATTTACGTCCTCCCTTCGCCTATATCTAGTATAGACTTGCTCCGTGTGAATAACCCGATAACCAGTTAACAACTCTTCCTGGTGTATCGACAACCTCCCACATCTAAGCAGTCACACGTAATTAATAATAGCATAGAAAACGCAATAATACAAGTATTTTTTGAAAGTTTTTTGCAAAAAAAATTGACAATCTTACTTGATAAAGCAGATAATTAGATAAAGAAGTTGTGTAAAGGAGTCTAGATATGTTTACAGAAAAAGAAATAGATAATAAAAATATGAATAATATAGATGTGTTTTTTGGTTATGCGGCTTTTACTCCTCTTTATAAGAGTAGTTTAATTAATAATGATTTATATGGTTTTTATGAAGATTTTACTATGGGTAGTATTAAAGATATAGATATTCCTATAAATATTGATAAAGATAAAACAGTTAGAATTTGGAGCAGTAAAAATAACACTCAAGAGTATTTAAACTTTCTTTACTTTTGCTATAAACTTCCTAATGAGATATCTGTTATATTTGTAAATGAATATGATGAATATGTTTATAGTGCTGGTGCATTAAATTACAAAGAAGTTAAAGAACTATTAAAGTATGAACATAACCTTACTAAAGAAGAAAAAGATAAATATAAAAATGAATGGATAAAACTAGTAAATGAAAATAGTGAAATAAGGCTTTTTAAAAATGGTAAAATTATTAGCACTAACTATGATTATTTAGATGAGTATATTGATAAATATTATGATAAAAATAATATAAGGAAAACGGTTGCTGCTCTTATGGGTAATGATACTGAAAATAATTTAAATTCTGAAATTTATAATTTTTTAATTGAAAGAATAAGAACACTTAAATAGTTTTCTATATATTTTTTCAGAAAAGTTTTCAATTCTCTGTTAATCTTGCCTTTTTTAGTAAAATAATGTATAATATGATAAATTTTAAGAGGGGGAAGATTTATGTTAACAAGAGAAGAAGTAGAGAAAATGAGAAAGTCAGGAGAGATACCAACTGTTAATTTAAAAATATTTGATAATATTTATTCATTGCCATTTAGTCAATTTGTAATAGATCATGAAAATGATACAGAAGAGCTTTATATACATTATATAGATGATGTATTAGACCTAAAAGATGATAATCTTGGTTCATATCTTAATGCTATTAAATCTGTAGAAATAGTAGATAATCAATCTTTAGAAAAAGAAGATAGCTTTTTAATGAGTTTATATATGCAAACTGAGAGAACTAATGCAATTGATTTTCTAATTAATAACGGTGTAACTCTTAATAGAGATGCTTTTATTAATGCCCATAAACTAATTTTAAAAGGAACAAGTAGTCAGAAATTTTCTGATAAAGTCATAGAACAGACAATGAAGCATTTGTTGTTAGAGTAGAAAACGGTAATCCTAAGATTCGTTATTTTGCTTTACCTTATACTGATATTGAAGAGGCAATTAAGAAAATTATGGAATTTTATAATTCTGATATTTATGATGATAGAATATTTCTAAAATCACAAATAATTCATGGTCTAGTAGCAGCATTACAATTATTTGATGATGGTAACACTAGATATGCGCGTATTTTACAAAATATTAAATTAGGTGAACTTACCAATAAAAAGTATAACTATAATCTTCAACTACCTGCTTTATATGGTACTAGAGCTTATTTTCCACATAGAAATAAATATCGTGAATTAGTTGGTAACTTAGCTATTAATCCTGGTTATGAAAGTTGGGATGCATGGTTTAATTTTAATTTGAATAGAACTGAAGATGCTATTTTCTTTATAGATAATAAATTATCATCTTATAAAAAAATGATTTATAAAAAGTAGAGGTTTGGCAAATGAATAAACTAATTGATTTACACATTCATAGTAATTTATCTGATGGAGAATTATCTCCTAAAGAAATAATTGATAGAGCTGTTAATAATGGGGTTAGTGTTATAGCAATAGTAGACCATGATACAACTCTTGCTTATAATGATGATTTATTTAATTATGCGAAAGAGAATAATGTTAAATTAATCACCGCTGTAGAAATATCTACTAAGTATAAGGGAATAGGTATTCATGTATTGGGATATAACTTTGATATTAACAATAAGCTATTGACGGATAAGTTATACTCTAATAGAAATGCTAGACATATTTATTTACATAATGTTGCTACTAAATTAAAAGAGTTTGGCTATGTCATTGATGTAGATTCTTTAGATAAGATTGATGCTGTTACTAAAGCTCATATCGCTTCTAATATTGTAGATAATAAAGATAATAAAAAGCTACTATTGAAAACTTTTGGTTATGTTCCAGAAAGAGGAGAATTTATTGAAACTATTATGAATGAAGGATGTCCTTGCTATGTAAAGAAAGAGACTATAAGTCCTATGGAAGCTAGTAGTTTGATAAGAGAAGCTGGTGGTAAAGTAGTTCTTGCTCATCCTGTAGCCTATAAATATGAAGATGGCTTAACTGATGATGACATATCAGAGTTAGTTAGAAAGATGAAGCCTGACGGTATTGAAGCTAATTATGTTTACTTAGATAGAAATGGTAATAAAATTAATGAATGTATACATTGGAATGACTTTGCTAAACATCATAATTTTATAACGACGATGGGTTCTGATTTTCATAAAGTAGATAATGTTCATCCTGATATTGGTCTTATCAATGAAGATATTATATTAGATAATAAGGAAGTTAATACCATTATTTATAACCTTTTAAATTAAGTTTTTGCACAGTCTTTGTGGAAAAACTTTTTTTATTTTCTTCTTTCAATATTATAATCTTCTTCTTTCTTACTTGCTCTTATAACACTACCTTTACCATATTTCTTAATAATACTATCCATTACTTCTTCTACTTTGTCCTCTACTTTTACATCAGACTCTTCAAATAAAGATATTTGACTAATGGCTTTTTCTTTTAAATCACCTAATCTTACTCCTATATTTCTGATAGGGTCTTCTTTCCAACTAGCTTCGAAGATGGTTTTAACGGCTTTATAGATTTCTTCTGTTACATTAGTAGGATTATCTAAAGTAATTTGATGAGAATAGTTTTTAAATAAATTATTTCTATAAGTAACTGCGATAGTTCCTGTATATAGTTTTTGGTCTCTTAAAGTAAATGATACTTCTTCTGTTTCACTAAATAGTATTTTTAATAAGTCTTCTTTTCTAGTTACATCATAAGGCAATGTTCTTGAAATACTAATACATTTATTTTTAGCATTTCTAGGCTCTACTTTACTATAATCTATTCCTAAAGCTGCTTCTTTAAAGTAATCTCCCTGACTTTTAAAATGTCTTCTAAGTAGGTTGATGTTCGCTTCTGCTAAATCTTTAATAGTATAGATTCCTAAGTCATTTAACTTTTTAGCAGAACTTTTACCTAGCATAAATAAATCATTTACTTTTAAAGGCCACATTTTAGTCTTAACTTCATTTAAATAGAGAGTATGTACTTTATCTGGCTTTTCAAAGTCACTAGCCATTTTTGCACATAGTTTATTCTCTCCTATTCCAACATTGACAGTGAAACCAAACTTTTCTTTAATTTCATCTTTTATTTTGTGAGCTAGAGATACATAATCATTACCATAAAGAAGTGTTGTTCCAGTAAGGTCAAGAAAACACTCATCAATAGAATATTGTTCTATTATAGGAGAATATTGTGAAAGATAATTATATAACTTTTTAGACTCTTCTTTATAAAAGGCATAGTTAGGAGGAAATACTTGTAAGGTTTTACATTTACTTCTCGCACTATATAATGTCTCTGCTGTTACTATTCCATATTTCTTAGCGATAGGACTTTTAGCAAGGACAATACCACGTCTTGCCTTTTCATCTCCTCCTATTACTGAAGGAATCTTTCTAATATCCTGTTTATAGCCATGATTTAAAAGATAAACAGCAGTCCAAGATAGAAATGCATTATTAACATCGATATGAAAAATAATTCTTTGCATAGTCATTCCTCCTCTTTACTCTATTATATAATACGTTAGTTCTATTTTAAAGAGAACAAAATAACCATTTCTGGTTACTTTGTTCTATTTAGTCTTTCTTGTACATCTTTTCTTTTCATCATTTTAACAAACCTTTTTGATTTTTCTTCTTCATTAAATTGGTTATTTCCTAAGTTCATAAATTTTCCATATAAGTTTCCCGTATGGTAAAAGTCAATATCAATGTTTTTAGGCTTACCAAAACACATATCTTTATATATAACACTATCTTTATCGAAATCTCTACTTCTTCTTTCTTCTACCTTTCCGCATTTCATGCACATACAATTCCAGTATATTCTACCTTCATAGTCATCTTTGAAAGCACCTCTAAAATACCAAACAGGATGTGTGCAAAGTTCTTGTCTAGCATGATAAACTTTCTTACTTACTATATCTGTTTCTTTTTCTAAATTTCTATATTCTTCATCTACTTCATAGAACTTTTTAACTTCAGGTATTTCTAATAATTCCAATCTCATAGCCTTAAGTTCATTTATTTTTTTGCTTTTTTCTTTTAATTCCTCTTCTATTACTTGTAATTCTTCATTAGTCATAATAAACCCTCCTACTTATAGGATAGCTTATTTAACAAACTAAATCAAGTTATTTCCTGTCATTTCGTCTGGTTTTTCTATATCCATATATTTTAGTATTGTAGGAGCGATATCTCCTAATTTACCTGTTTTTATTTCTTTTATATTATGGTCTGTAATAATAAATGGAACAGGACTAGTTGTGTGAGCAGTTATAACTTCTCCTTTATCATCTTCCATAATTTCAGAGTTACCATGGTCTGCTGTTATAAACATCGTAAAGTCTTTTTCTTTACTTGCTTTATATAGTCTTCCTATATTTTCATTAACTGCCTTTACCGCTTCTACCACTTTATCAAATTTACCAGTATGTCCTACCATATCACAGTTAGCAAAGTTTAGGATGATTAAATCGTATTTATCCATAACTTCTATTAGTTTATCTGTTACTTCATAAGCACTCATAGCAGGATACATATCATAAGTTGCAACATCTTTTCTTGGAACGATTATTTTATCGGTATTAGGAATATCTTTTTCTTCTCCTCCATCAAAGAAGTAAGTAACATGTGGATATTTACTAGCTTCTGCTATTCTTAATATTTTTAACCCTTTTGATGCAGCATATTCTCCTAATGTATTAGTTAAGTGCATTGGTGGAAAAGCAGGTGTAGCGATAACTGTATGTTCTGGTGTCATCATCGTAACTAGTTTTACATTTTTAAAGTCAACTCTTGGGAACTCTTTAAAGTCTTTATTAGTAAGAGCCGTGAATGTTTGAGTAATACGGTCTGGTCTAAAGTTAAGCATTACCATACCATCATTTTCTTTAAGGCTTCCATCATCTATTAATTTAGCAGGAACAATGAACTCATCAAAGATATTTTTCTTATAAGACTCTTCTATATAATCTTTATATGAATCTATTTTTGGCCCAACTCCTTCTACTAATAAATCATAATATTTCTTTGTAACATTCCACATTCTTTCTCTATCCATAGAATAATATCTTCCAGAAATATCTGCTAACTTACCAAAGCCTACTTCATTTAGTTTATTAGTCAATTCGTCTAGGAATTTAAGGGCAACATCTGGAAGTGTATCTCTACCATCTAGAAAAGCATGTACATAGACATTATGAAAGTTTTCTTTTTTACATAAGTCTAACATGGCAAAGAAGTGATTAATATGAGAATGAACTCCTCCATCACTTAATAAGCCGAATAAATGTAGACTTGAATTATTTTCTTTACAGTGATTAATGATATCTAATAAGACTTTATTTTTAAAGAAACTACCATCTTCTATAGCATGATTAATTTGCATAAGAGGTTGGTCTACAACACGTCCTGCTCCTATATTTAAATGTCCTACTTCACTATTACCCATTTGGCCAGCAGGAAGTCCTACTGCTTCACCACTAGCTTCCAAAGTAGTATGAGGATATTCCTTCCATAAATTTATAATATTTTCTGGGTTAGCAGCAATTATAGCATTACCTTTCTTTTCTTCTCTATATCCAAAACCATCTATTATTGTTAATAATACTTTTTTCATCTTTCATCCTCCTAATATAATTGTTCATTTAAACAGAATATTGCATATATAGGTAGATACCTAACATTTTTCTTTGTTGAAAAGTTACTTTCTGTAATACGATAGGCATCTGTTACAATATATTTTTTCATAAAGACTGATAGACTTTTTACTTTAGAACCCTGTTTAGTAGCAAGTTCTATAGGAATAATCTTACCCATTCTATTTTGAATAACAAAGTTTACTTCGGCTTTTCCTTCTGACTGATAATAGTATAGAGAATAACCTGACTCTACTAAAGTATGAGCGATATGATTTTCATATAGGGCTTGCTTAACATTTTCATCTACTCTTAATCTATCTTTAGTTAAGTTATATCTCATACTTAAAAGTCCATCATCTGGTAAATATAATTTAAAACTATCAAGTTCTCTACAACTAGATAAAGGAGACTTTGCTACTCTTATTTTATATGAACGATAGACTAATTGATTAGTTACTAAAAAGTTAATAGAGTTTTCAAATTCTTTAGCACGTCTACCATACCCTAAGACACCATACTGGAATTTTTTATTATCTTTTTCTAGTTGTTTAGGAATACTTTCCATTACTTCAATACCGCGTTCTATATCGATTAGGTTTTTACTATTAAGTAGTTCACTTTTATTAATATCAAAGACTCTTTCTTTAATACTATCTAGGTATCCATAGTGCTTATTGGTTGCAAAAGCTTCTACTACTTCAGGAAGCCCTCCTGTTATTAAATAGTCATAAAAATAATCTAGGGCTTTAGTATGAACACTACAACTTCTATGATTATCATAAGCATATCTTATCTTCTCTGCTACTTCTTTTTCGCCTATAGCCCATAGGAACTCTTCATAATCCATTTCAGTCATAATTTTATATTGGAATTCTTCTCCTCTAAACTTTAATAGAGAATCTCTACTAGATGTTATAGCGATAACATGATAATCATTTTTATCATAACCAAATAGTTTTATTCCTTTAATAATATCTTCATCTGTAACATTATCAAAGATTAATAAGGTATCATTTTTAACAATAGGAACTTCTGATATTATACTTAAAGCTTCTGCTAGTCTTGTAATAGACCTTTCTTTTTTAAACAAGTCTTTTAAAATAGTATTATGGTCAGTATTAAAGTAAGCGACATATTGATAGTTTTGTTTACCAAAGTCTAGGGCTGTATAAGTCTTTCCTACTTGTCTTGTTCCAATGATTAATAATGGTTTTCTTATTAAGTCTGTTTTCCATTTCAATAAGAATTTATTAATTTTTCGTTCCATTTAGTGTAGTCACCTCCCACATCTTCTAATATAAGTATATATTTATTCTTTTGTTTAGTCAATATTTAAAAAAAGAAAAAAAAGCTATAAAATTTTGGGTTAATTCTACAGCTTATAGCTTACTTCTTACATCTTTAAAACTAATTTTGCATATCAACATCTACTTGTTCTAAAAGACTTTTATACTTTTCTAATTTTTCATCTAACCTTTTTTGACACTTTTTAAATACTGTTACCAAGTCTTCACTATCGCCTGTTTTTTGGGCTTTATATAGAGCATTTCTATATTCATCATCATATTTATCATCTATAGCGATTAAGTCAATATTACATTCTAAGCATTGTTTTAGAATAATAAATCTACCTATTCTGCCATTGCCATCTTGGAAAGGATGAATTTTTTCAAATTTATAATGGAAATCTGCTATATCTTTTAAGGTAACTGTTTCTAGTTCGTTATAATCAGATAATAAATTAAACATTAAGTTATCAACTTCAACAGGCAATGCTAATTTTAAATCTACACCTCTTAATTTGTTTTCATATTTTTTCCACATACCAATATTGTGTATCTCATCATCAACTGTTCCTTTTTTTAGTAGTTTATGCCAATTAAATAACATAAACTTATCTAATTTTTCGCCACTATCATTAATTACTTGGTCAAAGACTTCTAAAGAGTTCTTTGTTTCAATTATATCGTCTAGGGAGTGGCTACCTTCAACTTTCTTTTCAGTTAAAAGTTTTTCTAATTCATCTTTAGAGAAAGTACTTCCTTCTAAATGATTAGAATGATATAAAAACTCTATTTTTAAATCTTCATATATTGAATTAGTAATTTTTGATAAATACTTCATTTTCTTACTATTAATTTTCATAACATCACCTACTTTTGTAATGATAACTTTTTAGTTAAACTTATTTCATTATTTGATTTTTCTTTGTTAAATTTTAATATCTCTTTTATATTTTCATCAGCAGTACCTACAAGCTTTACGACATTAGGCAATTCATAAAATGCAACTGTATTTTCTATACTAAATTCATCTTCTGTTATAGAGCATAAAAAAGTTTTCTTATTAAGAGCTATAGACATTCCTAGTTCAATATGAGCGCCTCTTCCTGCTGGCAATAGTATAACTACAACATCAGAATTCATTACACCTTCTTGTTCTAATTTAGCATATTCTCTTATTTCATCTATATTAATATCACTATTAATGTTCTTTACCCAATTGTAGGTTTGCTCCCAACCAGCTTCTTTTAACTTTTCTTGATAATATTCTACTAGTTTAGCATTTTTCATTCCAGACCCAACATAAAACTTCATTATATTTATTCCTTTCTGTTTAAATAACTTTTTGCTTTTATACTGTAATTATATCATTAATCAAACTAAATTACTATATTAAGGCAAAATAAAAAGACTACTACTGCTCGTCTTAATAGTTTTTACTGCCTAATTGCATCTTGATGAAATTCAAGACGAAGTTTATCTGCGACTGTGACAATAAATTCTGAATTAGTTGGTTTAGCTTTATCGATATCAACACTATGTCCAAAGATATCTTCCATTAACTGCCAATTACCTCTATTCCAACTTACTTCAATAGCATGTCTTATGGCACGTTCTACACGAGATACTGTTGTATCAAACTTCTCTGCAATATCGGGATATAGTTCTTTAGTAATTCCACCTATTACTTCAGGATGTTCATAAAGTACGGTAATACCTTCTCTTATATATTGATAACCTTTAATATGTGAGGGAACACCTAATTCATGTAATATCTTTGTTATTGATACTTGTAAGCTATTGTATTTCATATCAATAGTTTTCTTATCATAATCATTCTTACTACTACACTCTAATATTCTCTTTTCTAGTTCAGTTAATTCAAAAGGTTTCAAGATAAAATAACTAATACCTAATTCACTAGCTTCTCTTATAACTTCTTGAGTATTAAATGAAGTCAAAACTATTACTTTCTTATCTAGTTTCTTTTCTTTCATATCTTTTAGAACACTCATACCATCTTTATTAGGCATTATAAGGTCTAGAACAATTACATCATAATCTTCTTGGTTATTTTCTATTAGGTTTAATCCTTCTACTCCATCATTTGCAGTTAAAGTAACTTCTATTTCTTTATTATCTTTAAAGTACTCCTTCACCATTTTAACTAGTTCAATATTATCATCAATCATTAATACGTTGGTCTTTTTCATTTTCTCTCCTTCCATATACTACCACGCATCTTAATTATATAACAGAAAGATAAATAGTTAAAGAGTAAAAAAAGAGAGAATTTGTCGAAAAGAAAAAAGTTTTAATCTTTAATAGATAAAACTTTGTGTTTAGGCAATTCCAGTTTAGGAAGTGAAGCTATCACTTCAAAGCCTACATCAAATACACCTTCTGGTTCTATTTTTTCAAAACTATAATTATCATTTTTTGCAAAAGCTTCTATATAGGAAAGTCTTAAAAACCATTTATCAGACTCATTCTTTCCTGTAAAATAATATATTGGATCATTTTCTATATTTATATGGTCAAAATAATTGTCACTATTAAGAATACTAAACGTATTGTTAAATGGTATTTTATTAAAAAGCTCAGTAGTTAATTCATCATTATCTTTTTCTACTATTTTACCACAGTCTTGAATAGTAAATAAGTCCATATTTAATGTTAGTCGCTCATTAGCTTTTTTAGTTAGGTATGAAATAACGTATTCAGTATAATATCTAGCACTACTTTCTCTTATAAACTTTTCTATTCTCGTTGTTTCTATTTCAAATTGCTTTTGGTATTCTTTAATTGCTTCTTCCCTTATCTTTATTAATTCTTCTAAATTAGGCATATATATCACTTCCTTAGCTTACTATTGTAACTTATCAAGAAACTCTTGTAAAGAAGGAAGTTTTAAAGATATTCCTCCTAATAGAAAGCCATCTATATTTTTAACTTGTTTTAATTCATCAATATTATTTTCATTGGCACTACCACCATATAAGACTTTCTTTTGATATGTTTCTTTTAACATGGTAGTTACTTTTTCAATATCATTATTAGTTGGAACAATGCCTGTACCTATGGCAAAAATAGGCTCATAGGCTATGATAAAGTCTTTAGATTTATCTATATCACTTAGTAGATAGTCCATATCTTTTTTTATTTTATCAACATATTCTCCACTTTCATGTTCTTCTAAAGTATCCCCTATACAGATAATTGGTATTAAGTCATTAGAAAAAGCTTGTTCTAATTTTTGTTTACTTATCTCAAGATTTTCATTAATCTTAGTAGTTCTTTCACTATGATTAATTAAAGTGTAAACTGCACCCAATGACTTAATGGCTTTTGCAGTAACTTCTCCTGTATAAGCCCCCATTGTTTTACTACTTACGTCTTGTGAAGCATAGGTTATGTTATTAGGTATTAATGGTAAGTAACAGATGCTAGGTATTAAAATCATCTCATGATTATAGGTATTTAAGTGTTTATAATCTTCTAAATACTTTAATATCTCATCTTTTGTAAAATTACTCTTGTGATTTAAGGCTACTATCATTTTTCTTTCCATCCTTCCATTTGTTTTTAAGTTTTTCCACAAGTCTTGTTGATAAAGATTGTTTTTTATTATGTTTAGTAATCGCTACTTTATAAACTTCTAAGACGCTATCTGCAAAAGATGATAAAGAATATTTCTTAACTGAACCTTCCGCTTTATCTGTTAAATTTTCTAGTTCTAATTTATTAGTAGATAACTCTTCTACTATTTCTAAGCACTCTTTTTCATCTTTAAAGATACGTCCATTAAAGTTATCTACAACTACACTTTTAAAGGCATCATCATCAATACAGATTACAGGAAGTGAAGCTGCTAGGGCTTCTATTACTGTTAAGCCTTGTGTTTCGGTAGTAGAAGCAGTTATAAAGGCATTGCTTACATGATAGTAGTTTGGCATATCAACCCATGCTACTTTACCTGTAAATTTTATTCTATCTTCAAGACCTCTTTCTTTAACTTCTTTTTTATATTTTTCTTCATCAGGACCATAACCTACGATTAGAAGTTTAACATTTTTGTTCTTAGTCTTTTCAATGATATCAAAAAGAAAGGGAACATTTTTCTCCTGGGCAAGTCTTCCTACAAAGAGCATAACAAAGTCTTTTCTCTTATAACCTAGTTCATGTTTTAGTTTTAATACCTTTAACTTATCACTATTTTCTTTATAAAATCTAGAGGCATCTAGTCCTGTAGGAACGATATATATATCTTTATCATAGTGATATTCATCTCTAAATAAGTGATATGTCTTTACGGTTGGAACAATAAAAGCATCTGCTGTATTATCACAATAAAACTTGCTTAAATATTCAACTGCTTTTTTACATCCCATATCAAAATATTTAATATTTCTTGAAACATACCAAGTATAGTCTTTATACATAGTATGATAGGTATGTACTAAAGGAATATTATATTGTTTTGCGAATAGTCTTGCAAATATTCCCATACTAAGTTCTGTATGAGAATGAATTATTTCTAAGTTCCATGATTTTATTTTATTTATTACTTTTAAAGGATAGATACTAGACATTCTATAATCATATATTCCTAAAGGGATACCAGGAATTTTAAGTATTTTCTCTTTTTCATCATAATCATAGGTCTTACTATCTTGTCCTACGGTAACTATATAAACAGTATGACCTTTTTGTTCAAGAGCTTTTTTTAAGGTTTCAACACTTGTTATTACTCCGTTAACAGATGGTACATAAGAATCTGTAAATAGACCTATTCTCATAAAGTTTCCTCCTTTAGTAATATTTTATTTTTCAGGAATATTTTTTAGTCCTGGTAGTTCTTTTCCTTCAAGATATTCTAGAGTTGCTCCTCCACCTGTTGAGATATGATATAGTTTATCTGTTACGTTACAAGCGGTAGCGGCAGCGACAATATCTCCTCCACCAAGAACGGTTTTAGCATTTATTTCTGTTAAGTAAGTTAGAACATAATCTGTGCCTTTAACATAATTTTTAAATTCATAAACTCCTAGTGGTCCATTCCACATAACTGTTTTGGCATTACTTAAATTATTCTTAAAGATATTAACAGTATTAGGACCAATATCTAAGCCCATTTCATTATCAGTTATTTCTGTTATATCTTTAACAGAACCTTTGGTATCCTCATATTTATCATTACAAACAACATCTACTGGTAATATTATTTTATCTTCATTTTCTTTTAATATTTTTTTACAGAAGTCAAGGGCTTCTTCATCTAATAGAGAGTTACCAATATTATAACCTTCTGCTTTTAAGAAAGTGAAAGCCATGCCGCCGCCGACTAGAATTTTATCACATTTAGGTAGTAAGTTTTCAATAAGTCCTATCTTATCACTTACTTTAGCACCTCCTAATATTATCATAAATGGTCTATCAGGATTAAAAAGATAAGATAAAGCATTTAACTCTTTTTCCACAAGTAGTCCGACACAACTAGGTAGATATGTACTTATACCTACATTTGAAGCATGAGCGCGGTGAAGAGTACCAAAAGCATCATTAATAAAGATATCTCCTAACCTTGCCCAATATTTAGCAAGTTCCATATCACAACCACTTTCTTTTTTACCATCTAAATCTTCATAACGTGTATTTTGCATTAGAATAATATCTCCATCATTCATATTAGAGACAGCTTGTTCTAACTCTTCTCCTCTTGTAGCATTTACAAAAGTTACTTTTTTATCTAGTAATTCACTAAGTCTAGTGGCAACAACACTAAGGTCATTTTTAGTCTTATCTTCTTCAGTTTTTACACGACCTAAATGAGACATTAAAATTATCTTTGCATTATGTTCTAAACAGTATTTAATAGTAGGTAAGCTTTTTACTATTCTTGTATCATCAGTAATCTTACCATCTTTTATTGGAACATTAAAATCACATCTAATTATTACTTTTTTATTATCAATATTTAAATCTTTAACAGTTTTTTTCATATACATAATCCTCCTAGTAATATTGTAGTATTTTTCTTATGTTTTTTCAATATTGTTGCTATAACATTTTTGTAATATAAAAAGACGGTTCCTATCAAAAGTCAAACCAGTCTTTTAATTAATTACTTAATAAAAACTCAAGTACACTTATAAATGGAGTTATTCTTTCACCGTTTATATATATTTTGTAATTATCTTTATCTATTTTTTTAGTAATTATTGCAAGATAAAAATGACTTTCGCCTTCTGCATTAACTTTTTTAAATTTTGAAGCTAGTAAATCTTCTATTGTTAATTCTTCTTAGTTTAGTCTTCCAAAATATAAAAGCATATTTTTTCCAAAATTCCATTTTATAAACGTTTTTCTTTTATAGTTGAATATAATGTTTTATTCTTTAAATCTGTTGCCTTTATATTGTTTTCTTTAGCAAAATCGTATAACCAATACATCCAGCCATAATCATTTTCTTCTACTGCTTTACCTATCGCTTGTTCAAAGTTTTCTATTAATATATCACGAGGTAAAGTTGAGAGCATTTTCCAGATTTCCTCAGCACCTGGCCAATTCATATCTTGTAGCCATATAAAGAGCTTAGGTATTATATCGGCAATTTTAGGATATCCTCTTTTGGTTAAGATTAAGGCTTCATAGTACCAATTACCCTTATCACCAACTTGAACAAACTTCTCATTATCAAGGCTTTCGTCTTCACTTAAAATATCTACGTATTTTTTCATTTCATCAACAGATAAAGTCTCATTAATAAATTTATTATAAGTTTCATTACTATTCATCTAAAATTACTCCTATTATTAAAACTAAAAAGAGCCTAAAGCTCTTATAGGTTAGCAACGTATTTCGCTACTCTTACATATTGGGCAGTATAACTCATTTCATTATCATACCATGCTACTACTTTAACTAGTTGTTCTCCATCTACTTCACTAATTGAAGTTAATAGACTATCAACTAAACTACCATAGTGCATACCTATTGTATCACTTGAAACAATAGGGTCAGTTGTATATCCTAGAGTTTCATTAGTATTATTTTTAAGAGTTTCATTTATTTCTTCTACAGTTGTATTTTTATTAAGCTTTAATACTAAGTCAACAACTGAACCTGTAGTTACAGGGACTCTCATAGCAGTACCTTCCATTCTTCCTTCAAGGTTAGGTAGTACTTTACCAATAGCTGAGGCTGCTCCAGTTGATGCTGGAACAATATTAGCAGCACTTGCTCTACCACGACGAGCATAGATTCCTTTTTTATGAGCAACGTCTAGTGTAGCTTGGTCATTTGTATAAGCATGTACTGTTGTCATATAGCCTTGTTTAATACCAAAGTTATCATCTAATACTTTTAGAACTGGGGCTAGACAGTTTGTTGTACAACTAGCAGCAGAGATAATCTTTTCAGTTCCATCTAATATGTCATGGTTAACATTATAGACGATAGTTTTAACATCTCCTTTAGCAGGGGCAGAGATAATAACTTTTTTTGCACCAGCATTGATATGAGCCATCGCTTTCTCTTCACTTGTAAACTTACCAGTACATTCTAAAACGATATCAATATCTAAATCTTTCCATGGTAAGAGATTAGGGTCTGTTTCAGCATAGACTTTAATCTTCTTATCTCCTACTACGATATTATCTCCTTCAAAAGATATTTCATCAGCTCTATATCTTCTATGTGAAGTATCATATTTAAGTAAATAAGCAAGTTGTTCTGCATCTGTTAAATCATTAATAGCCACTACTTCCATTTCTGGATCATTATCTAATAATCTAAATGCTAATCTTCCTATTCTTCCAAACCCATTAATTGCAACTTTTTTCATTATTCTTCCTCCTCTTCATCTCTTGGTACAAACATACCATCTTCTTTCTCCACTGTTTTTACAGGAGAATCTTTTTCTATTCCATTATTATAGGCTAAAACCATAACAGCGATAAGGACAACGACAAATATTCCTATAAATATTAGCATTGTACTCATACCAAAACCTCTATTATTTAGTTTACCCATTTTATCACCTCTTATTAAATTATTTCTACAGCAGCGAATTTATTGATAATTTCTTGATATATTTGATACCAAGAGTATACTCTGATAACATTTTTACCTGTACATCCCTGGTTATATGGAGCATCAAATACCATAACAGGAATAATCTTAGAGATATCATCAACATTACTAGCTTTATCTTCTATCATTAAATCAAGTCCTATACTTAAACATTTTTCTCTTTTATTACTTGTATTAATTACTATCTCATCATATTCAATATTATATTTATCAAGCCAAGCTTTAACATAGTAATCTATCATGCCACTATACTGATGAGTCAAGTACTGATTATCTCGTGCTGATAATATTATGATTTTATGTCCATCTTTTCGTAGTTTATGAATAACTTCACTGGCATAGGGTCTTACAGGAATAGCGATTAATAAATCAAAGATGTATTGTCGCCAGAACTCTATGTTCTCTTCACTTGTTAAGTGAAACTGTTCTTCCATATAATAACCTTTAGGATTAAAGCCTCTATTGATATTTTGTTCTAAACAAAACTTAGAGCCACAGGCAAAATGCCACTCTGCTACATCATTTAATACGCCATCTAAATCAACACCTATACGCATTTTAACCAATCCCTTCTTTTATTATTGTAACAAATGTAACAAAAAAAAGGAATAGTGTTTATAAAATTTGACACTATTCCATAAATTCATCTTCAAGTTTTTCTAAAGGTTCTTCATCAGCGAACTCATCTTCTAGGGTATATTCTACATCACGGTATTTTTTAAGACCAGTTCCTGCTGGTATTAATTTACCAATTAGAACGTTTTCTTTTAATCCTTCAAGATGGTCTACTTTACCATGAATTGCGGCATCTGTTAAGATTCTTGTTGTTTCTTGGAATGATGCTGCTGATAGGAATGAATCTGTTTCAAGTGAAGCTTTAGTAATACCAAGTAATACTGGACGACCTGTAGCAGGGCGTTTACCACTGATTATTACTTCTTTATTACCTTCAGTAAATTCTCTAAAGTTTACAAGAGAACCAGGTAAGAACTTAGTATCTCCACCTTCAACGATTCTAATCTTAGATATCATACGACGAGCGATAATTTCAATATGTTTATCGGCGATATCAACACCTTGAGAACGATAAGTATTTTGTACTTCTTTTAAGATGTATTCTTGAGTTGTAATTGGGTCTGTTACATCAAGTAATTCTTTAGGTGAGATAGCTCCTTCTGTTAATTTATCACCGCAAGATACTGTATCACCTTTTTCTACACAAAGTTTGGCACCATAGTTAGTTGTATGTTCTTTAGTTTCAACTTTGTTAGTAATACTAATCTTGTATTTACCATGGTCTTCAGCAATTTTAGTAACTTTACCATCAATTTCAGCGATAGTTGCTTTACCTTTAGGGTTACGTGCTTCGAATAACTCTTGAACACGTGGAAGACCTTGAGTAATATCTTCACCACCGGCAACTCCTCCTGTATGGAAGGTACGCATTGTTAACTGAGTACCAGGTTCACCGATTGATTGAGCAGCCATAACTCCAACTGCTTCACCAATTTCAACAATGTTTCCTGTAGCAAGGTTTTTACCATAACATTTACGACAAACACCTTTTTCAGTATTACATGTTAGAATTGACCTTATTTCAACTTCTTCTATTCCTGCTGATACTATCTTATCAGCGATAGATTCAGTAATATATTCATCTTTATCAACAATTACTTCTTTAGTTTCAGGATTAATTACTTTCTTACTAGCAAAACGTCCTACGATACGGTCATATAAGCTTTCAATAACAGCACCTGTTTTTTCATTAACAAAGTCACGTACAACTAGTCCTTGTTCTGTACCACAATCTTCTTCTTTAACGATGATATCTTGAGATACATCAACTAAACGACGTGTTAAGTAACCAGAGTCTGCTGTTTTTAAAGCTGTATCGGCACTACCTTTTCTGGCAGAGTGTGTTGATAAGAAGAATTCTGATACGGATAGTCCTTCTTTAAAGTTTGATGTTACTGGTATTTCAATTGGGTCTCCATTTGGTTTTTGCATTAGTCCACGCATACCTGCAACTTGAGTAAACTGAGAAATACTACCACGTGCTTTAGAGTGCATCATGATGAAGATTGGGTTATCTACTTGTTTTTCAGAGATTTCTTCAAGTTCAGCTTGAACTTTATCTTTAACTCCATACCAAGTTTCAATAACTTTCTCATGACGTTCTTCTTCAGTAATTAAACCACGAGTATATTGTTTATTAATCTTATTAACTAAAGCTTGTCCTTCATCAATATATTCTTGTTTATGTTCACTTGTTGCAACATCACTCATTGAGATTGTAATACCTGCAATTGTTGAGTAATAGAAACCTAAGTCTTTCATCTTATCAAGCATTTCTGATGTTTCTGTTGTTTTATAACGTTTAAATACTTGGTCTATTACTTTTTCTAGGGTTCCTTTAGCGAAAGGTTTAACTAGAGGCATTTTACTAATCTCTTCTTTAATATTAGCACCTTTAGGTAAGAAATACTTATTAGGAGTAATATTTTGAATATTATCATCTGTTGGTTCATTAATATATGGGAATGAATCTGGTAAGATTTCATTAAATTTAATTTTACCAACTGTTGTTATTAAGTATTTACCTTTTTGAGATGAAGTAAATAGTTTATATTTAAATGAATCTACAGGAACGGCGATTCTTGTATGAAGAGTTATTTCACGTCTTTCATAAGCCATTAGAGCTTCATTAGAGTCTTTAAATACTCTTCCTTCACCATCTTCTCCCGCTTTTTCCATAGTTATATAGTAGTTACCTAAAACCATGTCTTGGGCTGGAGTAACGATAGGTTTTCCATCAGATGGTTTCAAGATGTTTCCTGAACCTAACATTAGCATTCTTGCTTCTGCCCCAGCTTCTTCTGATAGTGGTACATGGACAGCCATTTGGTCACCATCGAAGTCAGCATTGAAAGCAGGACAAACTAATGGGTGTAGTCTTATCGCTTTACCACCAACTAGAATAGGTTCAAATGCTTGGATACCTAATCTATGTAGAGTTGGGGCACGGTTTAATAATACAGGATGTTCTTTAATTACATCTTCTACAATATCCCAAACTACTGGGTCTCTATTTTCAATAAGACGTTTAGCAGCTTTGATATTATGAGCGATATCTCTTTCTACTAAGCCATGAATAACATGAGGTTTAAATAATTCTAGAGCCATCTCTTTTGGAATACCACATTGATACATCTTTAGTGATGGTCCAACAACGATAACTGAACGACCAGAATAGTCAACACGTTTACCTAATAGGTTTTGACGGAAACGTCCTTGTTTACCTTTTAACATGCTTGAAAGTGATTTCAAAGCACGATTCCCAGCACCTGTTACACTTCTACCACGACGTCCATTATCGAATAAGGCATCAACTGCTTCTTGTAACATTCTCTTTTCATTTTGAATGATGATACCAGGAGCACCTAAGTCTATTAGTTTCTTTAAACGATTATTACGATTAATAACACGACGATATAAATCGTTTAAATCACTTGTCGCAAAACGTCCACCATCAAGTTGAATCATAGGACGAAGTTCTGGAGGTATTACAGGAATACAGTCTAGAATCATCCATTCAGGTTTTTGATTTGAACGATAGAAAGCATCTAGGACATCTAGTCTTTTTAATAGTCTAGTTCTCTTTTGTCCTTGAGCAGTTTCTAATTCTTTATTTATTTCATCAATATCATGTTTTAAGTCTACTTTCTTAAGTAGTTCTTTAATGGCTTCAGCACCCATACCCACTTTGAAACCGTTACCATATTTTTCATAATAGGCACGATATTCTTTTTCAGATAGAGTTTGTTTATTCTCTAGAGGAGCATTTCCTTTATCAATTACAACATAACTAACAAAGTATAATACTTCTTCAAGGTCTCTTGGACTCATATCAAGAACAAGTCCCATTCTTGAAGGTACTCCTTTAAAGAACCAGATATGAGAGACAGGACTAGCAAGTTCAATATGTCCCATTCTCTCACGTCTTACTTTAGATTTTGTTACTTCGACACCACAACGGTCACATACGATATTTTTGTAACGAACTCTTTTATATTTTCCACAGGCACATTCATAATCTTTAGTTGGTCCAAAGATTTTCTCACAGAATAAGCCATCACGTTCTGGACGAAGAGTACGATAGTTAATTGTTTCTGGTTTTTTTACTTCACCATAACTCCATTCACGAATTTTTTCAGGAGAAGCGATACCAATTCTAATAGCATCAAATTTATTTACTTCTATCATTATTCCTCATCTCCTTTACTTAATTCGTCTTCTACATTTATTAATTCTTCATCAGGCTGTTCTTCATCTTCTAAAGAAGCCTCATCTGTTTCTTCTGTTTCAGGATTTTCTTCTTTAGTCTCTTCTGTATTTATTTTAGTGATGTTTACTTCTTCATTTAAAGGTTCTTCTACCTCATCATCACTTTCTTCTATTTGTTTTAAGCCAAGGCTTTCTCCTTCTTCATTGATAATTGAGATATCAAGTCCTAAAGCTTGGAACTCTTTCATTAATACTCTAAATGATTCTGGAACTCCTGCTCTATTAACTTCTTCTCCTTTAACGATGGCTTCATAGACTTTAACACGACCAACGACATCATCTGATTTAACGGTCATCATTTCTTGAAGTGTATAGGCAGCACCATAAGCATATAGAGCCCAAACTTCCATTTCTCCAAATCTTTGGCCACCAAATTGAGCTTTACCTCCAAGTGGTTGTTGTGTTACTAAGGAGTAAGGTCCTGTACTTCTAGCATGTAGTTTATCATCTACCATGTGGTGTAGTTTAATCATGTACATTACACCAACAGAGATACGGTTATCGAATGGTTCACCAGTACGTCCATCATATAGAACGGTTTTACCATCAGGGTCCATTCCAGCTTCGGCCATGATTTCTTCAATATCATCGATATGAGCACCATCGAAGACTGGTGTTGCGATATGTACACCTAACTTCTTAGCAGCCATACCCATATGTAATTCTAGGATTTGTCCTAAGTTCATACGAGATGGAACACCTTGTGGGTTAAGCATAATATCTACGGGACGTCCATCTGGTAAGTAAGGCATATCTTCTTGAGGTAAGATTAGGGAAATAACACCTTTGTTACCATGACGACCTGACATTTTATCTCCTACTTGAATTTTACGTTTTTGAATGATATAAACTCTTATTACTTTAGAGACACCTGCTGGTAGTTCATCGTTATCTTTACGAGAGTAAATCTTAATATCATGAACAATACCATCTCCTCCATGTGGTACACGAAGGGAAGTATCTCTAACTTCACGAGTCTTTTCACCAAATATAGCATGTAATAGTTTCTCTTCACTAGATAACTCAGCCATTCCTTTAGGAGTTACTTTACCAACTAAGATATCTCCTTCTTTGACTTCAGTACCAATTGTAACGATACCATTTTCATCAAGGTTCTTCTTAGCTTCTTCACTAACATTTGGAATGTCACGAGTAATTTCTTCTGGTCCTAGTTTAGTTTCACGACATTGCATCTCATAATCTTCTAGGTGAAGTGATGTATATTTATCATCTTTAACTAGGTTTTCATTAAGGATTACGGCATCCTCATAGTTATATCCATTGAAAGTCATGAAAGCGACTACAACGTTTTTACCTAAAGCAAGTTCTCCTTGATCACAACTATTACCATCAGCGATAATATCACCCATCTTAACTTTATCACCAACTCTAACAATTGGTCTTTGATGTGAACAAATACTAGAGTTTGCAAGTTCAAAGTTAGCAAGGTAATATGTATCTTTACCTTTGGCATTAGCGATAATGATTTTCTTAGCATCTACATAGTCAACGATACCATCAGCTTTAGCGATAACACATACTCCTGAGTCTTTAGCAGCGATATGTTCAACACCTGTTCCAATAAATGGAGCTTCTGTTTTTAATAATGGCATAGCTTGACGTTGCATGTTAGCACCCATCAAAGCACGAGTTGCATCGTCATGCTCTAGGAATGGAATACAACTTGTTGTTACTGATACAACTTGTTGAGGTGATACATCGATGTAATCTACTTGTTCAGGTTTAGCAAGAATATTCTCATCTCTAAATCTTGCAGCGACTGTTTTATCAATAATGACATTATCTTCATTAGTATTAACTGTTGATTGAGAAATGATATAATCTTGTTCTTCATCTGCTGTTAAGTAAACTACTTCATCTGTAATCTTACAGTTTTCTACTTTACGATATGGAGTCATAATAAATCCATATTCATCTATTTTAGCGTAACTTGCTAATGATGTTATAAGTCCAATGTTTTGTCCTTCTGGTGACTCGATAGGACAGATTCTACCATAGTGAGAAGCATTAACGTCACGTACTTCTACACCTGCTCTATCACGAGATAATCCACCTGGTCCTAAAGCTGACAAACGACGTTTATTAGTAAGTTCAGCGATAGGGTTAGTTTGGTCCATGAATTGTGATAATTGAGATGAACCAAAGAACTCTTTCATAGCAGCGGTAACTGGTCTAATGTTGATTAATGTCTTAGGAGTTACTTCTTCCATTTCTTGAGTAGTCATTCTCTCACGAATAACTCTTTCCATACGAGAGATACCAATTCTAAATTGATTTTGTAATAATTCTCCTACTTGTCTAATACGACGGTTACCTAAATGGTCAATTTCATCATAATTACCTACACCATGTAGAAGGTTTAAGTAATATGATACGGCTGCATAAACATCTGATATTGTTAGACGTTTAGAATCAATAGTCCCGTCATTACCAATAACAATTAGTTTTTTCTTCTTATCATTTGGGTCAAGAATTGTAATCTTTTGAATTTTGTTATATGTATCAAGTTCGTCATTAATCTTTACTTCTTCTACACCATAACCATTTTTAAAGATTTCTCTTAACTCTTCTAAAACATCTTTAGTTACAACTGTTCCTTTAGGATATTTAATCTCACCATCAATTACTATATCTTCAGCAAGGGTTTGATTTAACAAACGGTCTACAATATTTAATTTACGATTAAATTTATAACGTCCTACTTTTGCTAAATCATATCTAAACTCATCAAAGAATCTTGTTATGATATGGTTTTTAGATGAATCTAGTGTTGCAGGTTCACCTGGTCTTAATTTTTCATAGATTTCAATTAAGGCTTCATCTAAGTTCTTAGTTGCATCTTTTGCAATAGTATTTTTAAGGAAGTCATCTTCACCAAATAGTTTTAAGATATCATCATCACTAGAAAGACCAAAAGCACGTAATAATGTTGTTAAGGTTACTTTTCTAGTTCTATCTATTCTTACATATAATACATCTCTAGCATCTGCTTCAAATTCTAGCCATGTACCACGTGTAGGAATAATTTGTGATGTGATTAACTCACGTCCATTTTTGTCGATTTCTCTATTATAGTATACACTTGGAGAACGAACTAATTGAGATACAACAACACGTTCTGCCCCATTTATTATAAATGTACCACTATCAGTCATAATAGGCATATCACCTAGGAAGATTTCTTGCTCTTTTACTTCACCTGTCTCACGATTAAAAAGACGCACTTCTACCTTTAGTGGTGCTGCATAAGTGGTTTCTCTATCTTTACTAGCTTTAATTGAATATCTTGGTTCTTCAAAATGATAATCACCAAACTCTAAAGATAGTGTACCTGAAAAGTTTTCAACTGGGAATAAGTCTTCAAAAACTTCTTTTATTCCTGTTGTAATAAACCAATCATATGATTTTTTCTGGATTTCCAACAAATCCTTTAGCTCATAAGTATTTCTTATTCTTGAATAATTTCTTCTTTCACGTTTTTTTCCATATTTTACAATTTTATATGACACTAAAATTCACCCCATTACCATAGTTTTTTACATTTATTATTCCAAAAAATAATACATTGCCAATTTATATTATTAACACAAACTCATCAACAAGTCAACACATTTTTGCAACTATTATATAAAAACCTTTACTTTTATTAACAATACTTACATCATAGTATTTTTTTAAGTCGGAAATTGTCGACTTAGCACCTTGTTCTTTTCTTATTACTAAATACATTACACCATCAGGCTCCAAATGACTTCTAGCATTAAGCAAGATATCATAAACTATTTTTTTACCTGCTCTAATTGGTGGATTTGTAATAATAGTTTTATATTTTCTAGTGACGTTTTGATAACAGTCGCTAAGAAATGCATTTATATTAGTACATTTATTTTCTTTAATATTTCTTTTTGATAGATGTAATGCTCTTTTATTAACATCTATCATATCAACTTCTAAGTTAGTTTTCTTATTAACAACAATTCCTAGTACCCCATAACCACAACCAACATCGAGTATTGGTCCTTTTAATTCGTCATATGGCAAAGACTCTAAAAGTAATCTACTACCATAGTCAAGACCATGTTTGGCAAAGACACCATTATCCGTATAAAAAATAAAGTTCTGATTAAAAATGGTTGTTGTAGTTTTCTTTAAATTACTAGGGAGATTCTGGTCATTTTCAAAATAATGACTCATTAACATCACCTCTAAACAAAGAAAGAGACAAGCCATTATACTAAAAGTATATAGTTTGTCTCCTTTCGTAGTGTTATAATACACTATTTTTCCTATTTCGTCAACACTTTTTTTCGAAGTTCTTCTCTAAAATTGCTATTTGACAGTTTTGAAGTTATATCAAGGTAGTCAGAACTCTTTAAATATTCTTTTTCAACATCATCATTATAAAATGCATATTTAGTAAATTCTTCTTTAAATATTGATAAAAAAATATTAATATCGGCTTTACCGAACTTACCCTGTGAATAAATTTTAATTAAAAAATTCAAATATACATCAACTAAATAATTTGATAATATATTCATAATTTGTATAGATCTTTTTATATTAGAGTTGTTCGGAAATTAAAAATGTGGTACAATTTAAGTGCTAGATATGAAA